>CAIRWP010000133.1 GCA_903882335.1 uncultured Opitutia bacterium
CATCCGTATCAACCCCGGTGACCGCGTGAAGGTCGAGATGAACCCCTCGGACCTCAGCCAGGCCTTGATCGTTTTCCGTCTGCGCGATGCCGCCCCCCGGAGCTCGCCGCCGCCGCGTCGCCGCTGACCCTCCCGAACCCGGTACCCCCGGGTTTTTTCTTGCCAGTAATTCGCCTTAATCTATTAAACATTACTCAACTACTCATCATTAAACCCCATGGCTATCTATAACAGCGTCCTCGACACCATCGGCCACACCCCGCTCGTGCGCCTCAACAAGGTCACCGAAGGTCTCCAGGCCGAGGTCCTCGTGAAGCTCGAGTTCTTCAACCCGCTCTCGAGCGTGAAGGACCGCATCGGTCGCGCCATGATCGACGCCGCCGAGCGCGACGGTCGCCTCAAGCCGGGTGGCATCATCGTCGAGCCGACCTCCGGCAATACCGGCATCGCCCTCGCCTTCGTCGCCGCCGCCCGCGGTTACCGCTGCATCCTCACCATGCCCGAGACGATGTCGATCGAGCGTCGCGTGCTGCTCCGTCTGCTCGGCGCCGAGATCGTCCTGACCCCCGGCGCCAAGGGTATGCGCGGCGCCATCGAGCGCGCCACGCAGATCCGCGACGAGCAGGGCGCGAACGCCTTCATGCCGATGCAGTTCGACAACCCGGCCAACCCCGAGGTGCACCGCCGCACCACCGCCGAGGAAATCTGGAAGGACACCGACGGCAAGGTCGACGCGATCGTCGCCGGCGTCGGTACCGGTGGCACCATCACCGGTGTCGCCTCCGTCATCAAGAGCCGCAACGCCCAGTTCAAGGCCATCGCCGTCGAGCCGTCCGCCTCGCCCGTCATCACCCAGACGATGAGCAAGCAGCCCGTGCAGCCCGCGCCCCACAAGATCCAGGGCATCGGCGCCGGCTTCGTCCCGAAGAACTGCGACCTCTCCCTCATCGACGAGGTGGTCCAGGTGTCCAACGACGACGCCTTCGCCACCGCGCAGGAAGTCTCCATCCGCGAAGGCCTCGCGGTCGGCATCTCGTCCGGCGCCAACATCTGGGCCGCGCTCCAGCTCGCCAAGCGTCCGGAGTTCGCCGGCAAGCGTATCGTCACGATCGCCTGCTCGCCGAGCGAGCGCTACCTCTCGACCGCCCTGGCCGAAAAGGTCCGCGCCGAAGTTACCGCCCTCACCGCCTCGTAAACGGCGCCCGTCGTCCGCTCGAATCGGCCCGCGTCCCTGACGCGGGCCTTTTTGTTGTCTCGAGGTAGGGGCGGCACCGCGTCCGGCCCAGGGGCCGGCTGGCCACTTCTTTGAACACGGGGTGATGCTGGCCTGGGGTATTTTTCCAATTGCGTTGAAATCGGGTTAATTCACTTTCGTGGTGAGGTGTGTAGGCCAACTCGCTTGGCCGAGATATCTCCCAGAGGGGCGCGTCAGCGCCCCTTTTTCATGTCAGTCCGATGATGAAAAGTCGCCGAAGTCTTTCCAGTATGCGTCGGCTATGGGCGTCCCGGAATGACCTGGAAGGATTCTCTTCCTGCTTGCTCAGGTAGGCTAGCAGGTCCGCCAGCTGGAGGAACTGGCTGTCTTGCGAGTCCAGGCCGAAAGGCTGGTCGATGATGCCGTCGCGGATTTCCGAAGGTAATCCGTCCAGCAGCCGGTGTCGTGGCGCCGTGCGATGATCGTCGCAGATCACGATCAATCCCGAAGAATCGCATCGTGGCGCCAAGGTCAGGGTGCGGCGTCCCAAGGCCAGGCGGAGCATGTCTCGCCAGGCTTGCTCGTAGGCTTCCGTGTTCGTTCAATCGGCCAAGGGTGGGGTGCGTCGATGGTGGGGGCGGCATCCGCATGGTTTACCGGCTGCTGGCTAATCACCGCGGCGACCTGGTCAGAGTGCTTTACACTTGCACCTGCCGGCGGGTAGGTGAACTTTAGTTCACCTCATGGTCGACATTCGTCAAACCATCCCTTTCGAGCCACGCTGGGCGGTGTCGCTCCCCCTCCTGGAGAGTCAGGCGATGGCGGGCTTCCCCTCGCCGGCCGACGATCATATGGAGCGGCGGCTCGACCTGAACGAGCACCTCATCCGTAACCCGGTCTCGACCTTCTTCCTGCGGGTGGAGGGCGATTCGATGGCGGGCGCGGGCATCCTGTCGGGCGACCTGATCGTGGTCGACAAGGCGGCGCCGGCGCGGGCGGGCGCGGTGGTCGTGGCGGAGCTCGAGGGCGAGTTCACCGTGAAGCGGCTCGACCGCGGCGCCGACGGCGCCTGGTGCCTGCGCGCCGACGGGCCCGGCTGGCCCAAGGGACCGTTGCCTTTCGCCGGTGAATTCCGAATCTGGGGCACCGTGGTGGCGGTGGTCCGTCGCTGCTGACCCGATGCTCCGCGCGCTCGCCGACTGCAACAACTTCTACGCCTCGTGCGAGCGCGTGCTGGACCCGTCGTTGCGCGACGTGCCGATCGTGGTGCTCTCGAACAACGACGGCTGCGTGATCGCGCGCTCCGCGGAGGCGAAGGCCCTCGGTATCGCGATGGGCGCGCCCTACTTCGAGGTGCGCCGCACCTGCGAGGCCCACGGCGTGCGCATCTTCTCGTCCAACTTCGCCGTCTACGGGGAGTTCTCGGAACGCGTCATGGCCGCCCTGACGGAGCAGGCTCGCGACATCGAGGTCTACTCGGTCGACGAGGCCTTCCTCGGTTTCCCCGACATGCCCGCAGCCGAGGCCCGCGCCTTGGGGCTGCGCATCAAGGAGGCCGTGCTCCGCGCCACCGGCATCCCGGTCTCGCTCGGCATGGGCGCCACGAAGGTCCTCTGCAAGCTCGCCAACGAGCGGGCGAAGTCCGACCGCGCTTCCGGCGGCGTCCTCGTCGTCCCCTACGACGACGCCGGGCGCGAGGAGTTCCTGCGGGGCGTCGACAGCGAGGATGTCTGGGGCGTCGGGCCTGGTCTCGCCGCGCGCCTGCGGGCGCACCGCATCGTCAGCGCCCTCGACCTCGCCCAGGCCGACCCCGCCTTCGTGCGCCGCGTTGCCGGGGTGGTCGGTGAACGCCTCGCCCTGGAACTCCGCGGCATCTCCTGTCACGACATCGTCGAGGACGCGGGCCCCCGCCAGAGCGTGATGGTGTCCCGTTCCTTCGGCCGGCCGGTCAGCGACGCGGCCGAGCTCGCGGAGGCCGTGGCCGCCCATGCCGCCCGTGGCGCCGAGAAACTGCGCGAGGACGGCCTGGTCGCCGCGACAGTCGTGGTGATGCTGCGCACCAACCGGCACCGCCTGGATCAAGACCAGTATTTCGCCGACGAGGCGGAGCCGCTCGATCCTCCGACGGACGACGCCCGCGCGATCTGCGCCGCGGCCGGCCGCGCGTTCGCCCGCATCCGCCGCGATGGCTACTTGTACAAGAAAGCGGGCGTGCTGCTGCAGGGCCTGTCCTCCGCGGCCGTCGTGCAACCCGGCCTGCCGGGCCTCGGCGCGCCGCTCGACCCGCAGCGCGACCGCTTGATGAAGGCTGTCGACGCCCTCAACTACCGTCTCGGCCGCGACGCGGTGCGGCTCGCCAGCACCGGCTTCGAGCGCAAGTGGAAGGGGAAGTCGGAACTGCAGTCGACGCCCTCCCTGACGGACCCGGAGCGCCTGCCCAAGGCCAAGGACGGGCCGAAGCCGCGGATCCGCTTCCACGAGTAGTCCGCGATTGCGAAGCCGGCCGATTTGCTCCCCGCTGGAGGCTTTCCCGTGACCCTTTCGCCCGCCGTCGCCACCGCCTTGCCCCTTTTATCCGCCTTCGGCTATGCCGTCGCGGCCATCATCCTCAAGCGCTCGACCGAAGGCGGCGCCGGTCCGTGGCGGATCGGTTTCGTGGTGAATATGACCATGGGCGCGCTGTTCCAGCTATTCTGGTGGTTCGACGACGGGCAGGGTGGTCCCTTCACCGTGGTCGCGGTGCTGCACGCCTTGATCGTGGGGGCCGTCTTTTTCGCCGGCCAGTACTTCACCTTCTTGGCGCTCAGCCGCGGCGACGTCTCCGTGGCGACGCCGGTGCTCGGCGCCAAGGTCCTGTTCGTCGCGTTCCTCGCCGTCCTGGTGCTGGGCGAGCCCCTCACCGCCTCGCTCTGGGTCGCCACGCTCATGACCTGCGTCGCGATGGCCTTGCTCGGTGGCGAATGGCGCGCCGACCGCGCCCGGATGCTCTCCAGCCTGCTCTATGGCGGTCTCGCCGCCGGTCTCTTCGCGACCTCCGACATCCTCACGCAGACCTGGGTCGGCGAGCTGGGGATGACCCATTTCGCCCCGTTGGCGTTCGGCGCCATGCTGCTCTACTCATGGCTACTGGTGCCGAAATTCTCGCAACCGTTGCTCGCCTTGCCGCCGCGGGTGCTGCTCTGGACCTTGGCGGGCGGCGTCCTGCTCTGGTTGCAGTGCACCGGCATGGTGTTGGCAATCTCGCTGGCCCATGAGGTCACGCGGACCAATATCCTTTATAACACGCGGGGCATCTGGAGCGTGGCCCTCGTCTGGGTCGTCGGCCACTGGTTCGGCAACGCCGAGCGGTCGGTCGGGCCCGCGGTCATGACCCGTCGCCTGCTGGGCGCGGCGATCCTGCTGGGCGCGGTCTTCCTAGTCCGGCGTTAGCTAAGGCTTGAGGCGGCCGGTCGGTCGGCTACAAAGAGGTCACCCCATGAGCCCCTCCCGTCGTTCGTTCCTCGCTTCCCTCGGCGGTCTCGCCGCCGGTTATGCCCTCGCTCCGGCGCTGCGCGCGGCGGAAGCGAGTGGTAAACCCCTCGGTCTCGCCCTGTGCGGCCTCGGTGGTTACTCGAACGGCGAGCTGTCGCCCGCGCTGCTCGAGACCAAGAACGTGAAGCTCGTCGCGGTGATCACCGGTACGCGCGAGAAGGGCGTCAAGCTCGCGAAGCTCCATGGCTTCGACGAAGCCAACATCTACTCGTATGAGCAGTGGGACAAAGTCGCCGCCAATAAGGCGATCGACATCGTTTACGTGGTGACGCCGCCCGGTATCCACGCCCAGAACGTCGTCGCGGCTTTCGGCGCCGGCAAGCATGTCATCTGCGAGAAGCCGATGGCGATTTCGGCTGCCGAGTGCGATACGATGATCGCGGCGGGCAAGAAGGCCGGCAAGCGCCTCGCGATCGGCTACCGCCTCCATTTCGATCCGTATCACCAGGAGCTCGTCCGCCTCGCCAAGACTCAGGAGTTTGGTCCGTTCATGAAAATCAAGACCGCCAATGGTTATACGCTGCGTCGCAAGTCTTGGCGGATTGAGAAGAAGCTCGCCGGTGGCGGGGCGCTGACGGATATGGGCATCTATTCGATTCACGCCTGCTGCATGGCGACCGATGCTAGTCCGATCGCCGTCACCGCCAAGGAACTGCCTAAGACGCAGCCAGATTTATTCATCGAGGTTGAACAGGCTTTGGAGTTTCGCCTCGAGTTCGCCAATGGCGCCGTGGCTGACGTCTGGTCGGGCTATGATGCCAATCGGGCGGAGCTTTATGCTGAGGGCGCCAAGGGCTGGTTCAAGGGCGAGCGACCGGTGTTCAGCTACCGCGGCCTGAACATCTCGACCTCGGCCAAGGGCAAACTGGACTTCGGTATCTTCCGGCAGCAGCAGCGCCACATGGACGGTGTGGCGGCGGCCTTCCGTGATAATCAGCCGGTTAGCTGTGATGGCGAACTCGGCCGTCGCGACATGGTCATCATTGACGGCGTCTACGAGTCGATCCGTACCGGCAAGAGGGTAGAGTTGAAGTACGCGTGAGGGAGGGACAGGGCCAGGGACAGGGCCAGGGCTAGGGACAGGGACAGGGCCAGGGCGAGGGCTAGGGACAGGGACAGGGACAGGGACAGGGACAGGATTGGGAAGGGTGTGAAGTCACTTCTTCCGCCTAACCGCTAACCGCTATCCCCTAACCGCTAATAACAGCTACCAGGTCGGGGCCAGGTTGAGGAGTTCGCCGGAGGCCTTGGTCATGGCCGCGATGCGGGCGTCCTCGCCGTTGTTCACGCCTTCGGCGTGGATGAATGCGACGTCGGTGATGCCGATGAAGGCCAAGATCTTGCGCAGGTAGGGTTCCTGGAAATCGTAGTCCGTGCCGGCCACGAAGCCGCCGCGCGCGGTGATGACGAGGGCCTTCTTGCCGTGCAGCAGCGGGACCACGCCTTCCTCCGTCACCTTGAAGGTCATGTCGGCGCGCACGACCTGGTCGATCCAGGCCTTGAGGGATGCTGAGACGGTGAAGTTATGCATCGGCGAGGCAATGAGTAACCGGTCGCACGCCAGCAGCTCGGCCGTCAGCGCGTCGGAATGCTGCAACACGCCCTTCATCGCCGGGTCGTGCTGGTCCGCCGGGGAGAAGGCGGCCCCCACCCAAGCATCCGAGATGAAGGGCGGCGGGTGATGGCCGACGTCATGGTGGGTGACCTTGAGGGTCGGGTGCGCCAGCCGGAGCGCGTTGATGAACCCGGCGGAAAGCTTGCGCGTCACCGAGCGGATCGTGCGGGGGGAGGCGTCGATGTGGAGGACCTTCATACCTACAAGGTAGCCTGGAGGTCGGAGATGTCAAAGGGCGGCGAGGGGTCTTCGCCCGGGGGCCGGCCGTTAGTGGCTGAATGCTGGTCAATTCGTCCCCTTGGCCAGGAGGGTCTTGAGTTCGGCGACCGCCGGGGCGTAGGCCGGGTGCGTGGCGACGTTGGTCAGTTCGCCCGGGTCTTTCTCGTGGTCGTAGAGCTCGATCCCGAGGCGACCTTCGTTCCATTCGGTGTAGCGGTAGCGCTCGGTGCGGACGGACCGGCCGACCTTGCGTTCTGGGGTGGCGTCCTTCTTCTTGCCGCCGGCGTTGATGGCGCCGAAATCGACCTGCGTGTAGGCGGCGTGAGCCCACGGGCGGTGCGGATCTTCGAGCAACGGCCGGAGGCTCTTGCCTTGGGTGCGCTTGTCGGGGGTCAGGCCGCAGAGGTCGGCCACGGTCGGGTAGAGGTCGACCAATTCGGCGACCCGCTTCGTGGCCTGACCGTTGGCCTTGCTGCCGGGGTCGCGGATGATGAACGGCACGCGGGCGGAGTCTTCATAGAGCGAGCGCTTCTGCCAGAGGCCATGTTCGCCGAGGTTATAGCCGTGGTCGCTGATGAAGACCACGAGCGTGTTCTGGTCGAGGCCCTGGGCCTTCAGTTCCGCGAGCACGAGCCCGAACTGGGCGTCCATGAAGGTCGTCGAAGCCAGGTAGGCCTGCTTGGCCGTACGTTGGGTATCCTCGGTCATCCCGTAGTTCGCCACGGCCGTGTTGGAAAGGGCCACCGGCGGCTTGGCGGCGCGGTCGGCGGCGGGGTCGGGGACGAGCTCGACCTTGTCCTTGGGGTAGGTCTGGAAATAGGGCTTCGGGGCCACGTACGGGGTGTGCGGACGGAAAAAGCCGACGGCCAGGAAGAACGGTTTGGCGTGCTTCTGCCGCAGGAAGGTGATCGCCTGCGCGGCGATTTTGCCGTCGGTCTGTTCGGCGTCCGTGCCGTCGGCGGCCAGCCAGCTCAGCGTACCGCCGTAGTTGCCGGTGCCCACGAGCACCTGGCCCGCCTTGCCCTTGGCTTTGTCGGCGGACGTGCCGGCGCCGACCCCGATGGAGAAGATCTTATCCTCGTCGTCGCAATCGCGGCCCCGGGGGTTCCAGACCTGTTCCCAGGACTGCGGGTCGTCGAGACCGTTGGTGCCGATCTCCTTCGGGACGCCGTAATGGTAGAGCTTGCCGATCCGGGCGACCGAGTACCCGTGGTTCCTGAACAGCTGCGGCAGCGTCACCAGGTCCGGGATCACCTTCCGGAATTCCTTGGCGTTGTCGTAGACACCGGTGGTGTCGGGGCGTAGTCCCGTCAGGAACGAGGTGCGGCTCGGGTTGCAGAGCGCGTATTGGCAATACGCGCGGTCGAAGCGGACGCCGGTGCGGGCGAGGGCGTCGATGTTCGGCGTCAGCGCCGGGCCGCCATACGTTCCCATCGCCGCGCGACAATCATCGGCCACCAGCAGCAGGACATTCTTGGGCGGCTCGGCGCCGAAGGCGGTCAGGCCGGCGAGGAGGCAGAGGGCGGCGGTGGGGAGGCGCATGATCGAGGACTAGAGGACGGAGGGCCGGAGGACAAGAGGGGAGCGAAGGAGGTGTTGGCGGTTAGCGGATGGCGGTTGGGGCTTCTGACGGGTGAAAGCAGAACAGGCGACAAGGGTTGCTCCCTGCCGCCTGATGCTTCCTGACCGCCAACCGCTAACCGCGAAAACCTTTGCGCGGTTACACTTCCCAGTCTTCGCCCTTGCCCTGGACAATCTTGTCGACGGCGGCGAGGACGAGGTCGACGGCTTCTTCCTGGGAGGTCTTGTCGGTCTGGATGTGGACCTCGGGAGACTCGGGAGCCTCGTAGGGCGAGGAGATGCCGGTGAACTCGGCGATCTCGCCGCGGCGAGCCTTGGCGTAGAGCCCCTTGACGTCGCGGGATTCGCAGACGGCCAGCGGGGCGTCGACGAAGACTTCGATGAAGGGTTGGCTAGCGAGGGCGGCGCGGGCCTTGGCCCGGTCGGCGGCCAGCGGGGCAATCAGGGTGACGAGCGTGAGGTGGCCCGAGCCGGCGAAGAGGCCGGCGACGGCGGAGGCGCGGCGGACGCTTTCGGCGCGGTCCGCGGCGGAGAAACCGAGGTCGCGGTTGAGCGAGACGCGCAGGTCATCCCCGTCGACCCGCACGACCTTGCGGCCGGCGTCGAAGAGGCGGCGTTCGACGGCCTCGGCGATGGTGGACTTGCCGGAGCCGGAGAGGCCGGTGAACCAGATCACCGCGGGCGGGTGGCCGGCGCGGGCGGTACGCTCGACGGCCGTGACCTTGCCGGAAGGGGCGTCGGACTTGGCGATCGCATCGAGGATGATACCGCCGCCATGGATGCGACCGCCTTCCTCCAGCGCGAAGCGACCGGTGATCGGGCACTCGTGGTGGAGGTCGTAGGCGACGTTGCGGGTGGCGCGCACCACGACCTCGCAGATCGAGTCGCGCGGCACGCTATCGGCCTGGGTGGACTCAAGCGTGGAGGCGTCGGTCACCTGTTCAATCCGGGCGATCACCGCGTCGACGTTCTGCGTCAGGAGGCGGAGGCGGTAGGTCTTTTTCAGGGTCAGCGGTTCCTTGCCGAGCCAGAAAATCCGGGCGCGGAACTCGCGGCCGACGCGGGGTTGGTGCGTCGGGTGCGAGGCGACCTGGCCGCGCTCGACGAAGATCTGCTCGGAGAGTGTGACGCTGGCGGAGCCGCCTGTGCCGACGACCTCGCGGGACTCGGGTCCCGGCCAGTCCTCGAAGGTGCGGACGGTGCTGCGCCGGCCGCCGGGCTGGAAGATGAGCTCGTCGCCGGGGCGGATGGCGCCGGCCTCGACGCGGCCGGCGATGATGCGGCGGTGGTCGAAGCGGTAGATGTCGGAGACCGGCAGGCGTAGCGGCAGGCCGGTGAGGTCGTCCTCGTGGCGGAACGTATCGAGGGCTTCGGTGACCGTGGGGCCCCGCCACCACGGCATCTGGGCGGCGCGCTCGACGACGTTCTCACCGTGCTTGGCGGCGATCGGGATGAAGTGGACGGCGGTGAGGCCGAGGGTCTTGAGGAAGGCCGAGTATTCGGCGACGATCTTCCGGTAGGTCACCTCGGAGTGGTCGACGAGGTCCATCTTGTTCACCAGCACGACGAGCTGCTTCACACCCAGGAGGGAGAGCAGGAAGGCGTGGCGGCGGGACTGGTCCATGACGCCTTCCTTGGCGTCGATGAGCAGGAGCGCGGCGGAGGCGCTGGCGGCGCCGGTCACCATGTTCTTGAGGAACTCCTTGTGGCCCGGCGCGTCGATGATCGCGTAGGCGCGCTGCTTCGTGCGGAAGAAGATGCGGGTGGTGTCGATCGTGATGTTCTGCTCCTGCTCCTCGATGAGGGCGTCGAGCAGGAAGGCGTACTCGAATTCCATGCCTTCGATCGCGCAGTTCTTGCGGACCTGCTCGATCTTGCCGTTGGGCAGCGAGTCGGTGTCATGGAGGAGGCGGCCGACGAAGGTGGACTTGCCGTGGTCGACGTGGCCGACGACGACGACGTGCATCTTACGGGCGTCTTCGGCGGCGGCCTGGGCAGCGGCTTGGGCTGCGGCGGGGGCGAGAAGGGGGGCGGACATGGTGCGGAAGGTGTCTGGGGGTGGGCGGGGCTTACATGAAACCCTTGGCGCGTAGCTCCTGCATGGAGTTGCGACCGACGTGGTCTTGGGCGCGGCCGGCGCGCTCGCTGACCTTGGTGCGCTTCAGTTCCTCGATGACCTCGTCGATGTTGCTCGCCGGGCTGTCGACCGGGTGGGTGATCGGGTGGCAGCCGAGGGAGCGGAAGCGCTTGCCGTCGCGGGCGTAGTAGAGGGTCGGGTTCGGGATGTTCTCGCGGCGGATGTACTCCCAGATGTCGAGTTCGGTCCACTCGAGGAGCGGTTGGACGCGCACGTGGCCGCCCTCGGGCGCGACGCTGGCGAACTGCCCCCAGAACTCCGGCGGCTGGTCCTTGTAGTCCCAGTTGCCTTCGGCCGAGCGCGGGGAGAACCAGCGTTCCTTGGCGCGGGTCGGGTCCTCGTCGCGGCGGATACCGGTGACGAGCGCGTCCCACTTGAACTCGTCAATCGCGGCCTTGAACGGCACTGTCTTGAGCTCATGGGTGACGGTCACCGGGTCGTGCGTCGCGTAGCCGATGCCGCGGCGGATAGCGTCCTCATTGACGCGGACGATCAGGTCGATGCCGTGGATGACCTTGGCCTTCTCGCGGAACTCGTACATCTCCGGGAACTCGTAGGTCGTGTCGATATGCAGCAGCGGGAACGGGATCTTGCCGCAGAATGCCTTGCGAGCCAGCCAGATGAGGACGTTGGAATCCTTGCCCATGGACCAGGGCATGCAGACGGAGCGGAAGTTGGCGAAGGCCTCGCGGAAGACGTGGATCGACGTCTGCTCGAGGCGGGTCAGGTGGTCGTTTTGGGCGTTGCGGGACATGCTGAAGGGAAGGTGGAAGCGGTTAGCGGTTGGCGGTTGGGAACGCAGAGGGACTGAAGGGAAGGTGGAAGCGGGTAGCGGTTGGCGGTTGGGAGAAGAGGGTGCGAAGGGAAGAAGGGTGGTTCTGGGATTGAGGCGGTTTTTCTACCCGCCAACCGCTAACCGCTAACCCCTTTCTTGGTCCTCGTGTGCAGGCCGCATTCCTTCTTATCGAAGCCGGGC
>CAIRWP010000134.1 GCA_903882335.1 uncultured Opitutia bacterium
ATGGCCCGCGGCTGGCTTGACGCCGCCCGCTATGCCGACACGCACGGCCTGCACCTCGACAACGAGCGCAGCATGTGGCCCTACCGCGACTGGGTCGTGAAGGCCTTCAACGATACCCTGCCCTTCGACGGCTTCACCACCTGGCAGCTCGCGGGCGACCTCCAGCCCAACCCCACCCGCGAGCAGCGGGTCGCCAGCGGCTTCAATCGCTGCAACGTCACCACCAGCGAAGGCGGCTCCATCAACGACGAACTCCTCTTCCGCTACGCCGTCGACCGCACCGATACCACCATGGGCGTGTGGATGGGCCTGACCGCCGGCTGCGCGGTCTGCCACGACCACAAGTTCGATCCGGTCACGACCAAGGAATTCTACTCGCTCTACTCGTTCTTCTACAGCGCGGCCGACCCCGGCTTCGACGGTAACATCCTGCTCACGCCGCCGGTCCTCCAGCTTTCCACGCCCGAGCAGGAGAAGAGCATGGCCGAGTTCGACCGCCTCATCGCGGCGAAGCAACAGGCCATCCGCGAGGCGATTACTTCCTTCAAGTACGTCGACCCGGCGACGCTCACCCCGCCGCCACCCGTACGCACGGGCGAGACCGTCTGGTTTGAAGACGCTTTCCCGGAGAAGGCCAAGGTCGAGTCTTCGGGTAATCCGACGACCTTCGTCGAAGCCAGCCAAGGCCCGGTGCATAGTGGCAAGCGGGCCTTGAAGCGCACGGCCAAGGGTGTCGCCCAGGACTTTTTCGCCAACGGTGCGGCCTTCGTCATCCCGCCCAACGGCGTCATCACCGTCTGGACCTACCTCGACCCGACGAACCTGCCCAAGTCGATCATGCTCCAGTTCCACGTCGGCGGCTGGAATCACCGCGCCTTCTGGGGCGAGGAAGGCGCCATCCCCTTCGGCAAGGTGCGCACGCCGGAGAAAGTGAACATGGGCAAGCTACCCGAGGCCGGCAAATGGACGCAACTCAAGGTCGACATCGCCAAGCTCGGCCTAAAGCCAGGCATGAAGGTCGACGGCTTCGCCTTCACGCAGTTCGACGGCACGGTCTATTGGGATCGTCTGGCCGTGAGCCACCGCATCGAAGAGGCCAAGGACCTCCAGTGGTCCTTCAAGGTCTGGTCGGAGAAGAAACAAGGCTCCCGCGTGGCCGAACTGCCCGGCGACCTCCAGAATCTCGTGCGTGGCAAGAAGGCCGCCCAATGGACCGACGCCGAGCGCAAGCGTCTGTTCGATTGGTGGATGGAGAACGAATTCCAAGGCGGCCGGGAGAAGCTCGATGGCATGCGCGCCGAAAAGCTCGCGGAGGAATCCCGCAAGAAGGCCCTGACCGACCAGATTCCCGCCACGTTGGTCATGGCCGACCTGCCGCAACCGCGTCAGGCGCATGTGATGGTCCGCGGCCAATACGACAAGCCCGGCGAAGCGGTCTCCCGCGGCGTTCCCGCGGCCTTCCATCCGCTGCCCAAGAAGGACACCTATGATCGCCGCGACCTCGCCGCCTGGCTCCTCTCCCCCGCCAACCCGCTGACGACCCGCGTGACGGTCAATCGATACTGGCAGCAGTTCTTCGGCTACGGCTTGGTCAAGACCAGCGGTGACTTCGGCTCGCAGGGCGATTCGCCCAGCCACCCGGAGCTGCTCGACTGGCTGGCGGTGGAGTTCCGCGAGACTAGCTGGGACATCAAGCGTCTCGTGCGCCTGCTCGTCAGCAGCGCCGCCTACCGTCGCTCCGCCGCGGCCTCGCCGGAACTCCTGACCAAGGATCCCGAGAACCGTCTGCTCGCCCGCGGCCCGCGCCATCGCCTCGACGCCGAGGTCATCCGCGACCAGGCGCTGTTCGTCTCCGGCCTGCTCAGCCCCCGCATGGGCGGCAAGGGCGTGCGCCCCTACCAGCCGGACGGCGTCTGGGAACCGGTCGGCTTCACCGGCAGTAACACCGCCCGGTACACGCGGGACACCGGCGAAGCGCTCTACCGTCGCTCACTCTATACGTTCTGGAAGCGCACCGCCCCGCCGCCCTCGATGATCGCTTTCGACGCACCGGCCCGCGAAGCGAGCTGCGTCCGACGTGAGCTCAGCAACACGCCGCTCCAGGCCCTCGCGCTGCTCAATGACGTCCAGCACGTCGAAGCCGCCCGCGCCTTCGCCCAGCGTATCCTCAAGGAAGGCGGCGCCACCGATGAGGCCAAGGCCGCGTTCGCGTGGCTGACGGCCGTCGGTCGTCGTCCGGCTGCGAGCGAGACTCAGGTCACGCTCGACGCCCTTCGCGCCCACCGCGCCCGTTATGCGGCCCAGCCGGCCGACGCGACCCAGCTGATCACCTTCGGCGAATCGAAGCCCGACGCTTCCCTGCCCGCGCCCGAAGTCGCGGCGTGGACCCTCACCGCCAGCCTCCTCCTCAACCTCGACGAGACCCTCAACCGATGAATGACCCGATCCAAGACCACCTGCGC
>CAIRWP010000135.1 GCA_903882335.1 uncultured Opitutia bacterium
CCCGATGACGAGCCCTTCGCGGCCTACCTGCGGCGCTGGGAGGCGAATACGCCGGCCGAGCACCAGGAGACCGTCCGGGGCGTGCGGAAGCTCTTCGGGCTGTGAATCTTTGAGGTGTCCTCCGCCCGCGCCGGCCTTAACCTGATTCCATGAGCGTAGCGCCTCCCCTGGTGAACCCGTCCGCCCGGAACCGCCTGGTCTACATCCTCATCGCCCTCCATCTCGGTGTCCTCGGGACGCATGATTACTACTCCGGTCACTACCGACGGGGCCTGGTCAAACTCGGCCTGCTGGTTGCCTGCTTCCTGGCGATGGCCGTGCTCTATTTCGGAGAAGTCCCCGCCGACTTCGCGTTCTTGGCCGACGCCTGCAGCGGGGGTCTGATCGCACTGGAACTGTGGGCAATCATCGACGCGATCCGGGTGACCAAAGACGCCGATGGCGAACCGTTCACCTGGTAGTCCGTAGGGCCATGAAAAAGGCCGCCCAACGGGCGGCCTTTTTCATGGGCGGGTCGGCAGGCTTACTTCCCGACGACGTAGGCGAGCGAACCGGCGGTCTGGTCGACGGCGGAGGCGCCATCGAGCAGGTCGGCGATCGGGTCCCACTTGCCGTGGACGAGTCCATCTCGGGCGGAGGCGGCGATGCTGGCCTTCCAGGACTTGGCGCCGGCGGTCACGACGAGTTTCTCGACGTCCACGGTCACCTCGACGTCCGGGTGGGCGCGCACGAAAGCGTCGCAATCGGCGAGGTCGTCCTTGGAGAGGGTCACGCAAGGCACGCCAAGCGTGGTGGAGTTGCCGAAGAAGATCTCGGCGAAGCTGCCGCCGACGAGGGCGGTGAAGCCGAAGCGCCAGATGGACTGCGGGGCGTGCTCGCGGGAGCTGCCGCAGCCGAAGTTGAAGCCGACAACCATGACGCCCTGCTTGGCGGCGGCGATGCGCGCGGCCTGCGGGGAGTTCATGGGGTGATTGCTCTCCTTGCCGTCCGGGCCGGTGCGCTCGTCGCGGAAGGCATGCTGGCCGAGGTCGTCGAACGTGACGCAGCGCAGGAAGCGGGCGGGGATGATGCGGTCGGTGTCGATATCGTCGCCGGGGACGGCGAGGGCGAGACCTTTGACCTGGGTGACTTTGGCGAGGGACATGGGCAGCGGTATTAAGAAAAAGAGCGGAGTCAGGCGGCCCGGCGCACGATACAGACGGGCATGGCAAGGGAATCGGCAAGGGAACGCAGACGCTCCTCGGCCACGGCGGCGGCCACGGAGTCGTCGGCGAACAGCAGGGCGTGCCCGTCCACGACCCACGGGAGGGTCACGGTGCAGACCGGCTTGCCGTCGTAATGGGCGTCGACGGTGACGTCGGCCTGGCAGGTGAGGCCCTCCGCGGCGCACGCGGCCGGCACGGCGTCGCCCTGGGCGACGCGCGCGAGCACGCGGGTGACGGCGGAGTCGGACATTAGACCTTGAAGACTTCGCGGGCGTCGGCGACCTGGCCGGTGATGGCGGCGGCGATGACCATGATCGGGCTCATCAGCACGGTGCGGCCGGTCTGGGAACCCTGGCGGCCCTTGAAGTTGCGGTTCGAGGAGCTCGCGCAGAGCTGGTCGCCGACGAGCTTGTCGGGATTCATCGCGAGGCACATGGAGCAACCCGCGCCGCGCCACTCGAAGCCCGCCTCGGTGAAGACCTTGTCGAGACCCTCGTGGACGGCCTGGATGGCGGTGAGCTGCGAGCCGGGGACGACGATCGCCTTCACGGTCGGGCTGACCTTGCGGCCCTTGAGGTACTTGGCCGCCTCGCGGAGGTCGGAGATGCGGCCGTTGGTGCAGGAGCCGAGGAAGCAGACGTCGACCTTGGTGCCCTTGATCGGCGTGTCGGGCGACAGCTTCATGTGCTTGTAGGCGTCCTCCGCGGTGGCGCGGTCGGCGGCGTTGAGGGTCTCGAGCGCCGGCATCTTCTCGTCGATAAACACGGCCTGGCCGGGGGTGATACCCCAGGTGACGGTCGGACGGATCGCGGCGGCGTCGAACTTGACGACGTCGTCGTAGGCGCAGCCGGGATCGGAGGCGAAGGACTGCCAGCGGGCGACGGCGGCATCCCAGCCGGCGGCCTTCGGAGCGTAGGGCTTCCCCTTGATGTAATCGAAGGTCTTCTGGTCCGGGTTGACGTAACCGCAGCGGGCGCCGCCTTCGATGGACATGTTGCAGACCGTCATGCGCTCCTCGAGGGAGAAGCCGTCGAAGGTCGAGCCGGCATACTCGTAGGCGTAGCCGATACCACCGTTGACGCCGAGGACGCGGATGATGTGGAGGATGACGTCCTTGGCGTAGACCCCGGGGGCAAGCTGGCCGTTAACCTCGATGCGGCGCACCTTGAGGGGGCTAAGGGCGAGCGTCTGGGTCGCGAGCACGTCGCGGACCTGCGTGGTGCCGATGCCGAAGGCGATGGCCCCGAAGGCGCCGTGGGTGGCGGTGTGCGAATCGCCGCAGGCGATGGTCGTACCCGGCTGGGTGATACCCTGCTCCGGTCCGACCATGTGGACGATACCCTGGGTGCCGGTATTGGTATCGAAGAAGCGGATGCCGAAGTCCTTGGTGTTCTTGCGGAGGGCCTCGATCATCTCCTGGGCGATCGGGTCGGAATAAGGCTCCTTGAGCTCATTGGTCGGGACGATGTGGTCGACCGTGGCGAAGGTCCGCTGGGGGTACTTCACCTTGAGGCCTAGGTCCCGGAGCATGCCGAAGGCCTGCGGGCTCGTCACCTCGTGGATGAGGTGCGTACCGATGAACAACTGGGTCTGCCCGTTCGGCAGTTTGCGCACGGTGTGTGCTTCCCAAACTTTCTGGAATAAGGTCTTGGCCATCGGCGGTAAAGGTGAGGGGTCAACGTAGGACTGGGGGCGGGGCGGTCAATCCCACAGGCATGGATTGACCGCCTCGCCAAAGAAGGGCAAAAAACATCCCGATGGCCATCCAGCCCCGCCGCCCCGGTCGACGTTCGACCCCCCCGCCCGAGTCACCGGGCTTCACCAGCAGCCCGCTGTACTGGTTCCTCCTCCTCTCGCTGCTGGTCGTGGCGGGCTTCCTGCTGCACAGCCGGCTCAACGAGTCCGCCGTCCCGGCGCCGTTGGTCGACACCCCTCCGCCCGAGACACCGAAGGTCATCCCCAAGGAGGAAACCAAGGTCATCGTGGCCGACCAAACGCCCCCGCCCCCTCCCCCGACGCCGGTCGTGATGAACGACCCGCCCAAGCCGATGAAGCCGGCCGCCGAGGTCAAGGAGGAGGCCCTGAAATACAACCGCTTCTACAAGACGGTCTCGACCCGGCTCGTGAAGGCCCACGTCGGCGACCCGGCCCGCCTCACCCAGGAGGTCAAGGCCGCCCACGAGCTCCGCGCCTCCCCGGACAGCCCGCTGGCCGTACCCTCCGGCGACAGCGGGCTGCGCGCGAAGATCCGCAAGATCGTCGACGAGTATTGGGCCAGCCTCGACCCGGACCGCTGCGTCCCCCACCCCGACGCCGATAAATTCCCCGGGCCAGTGCTCGAGCCCGCCGACCGCGTGATCACGGCGGTCAACCTCCCAATCAACCGCTCGCGCTGGCACTCGACCGGCACGTACGCGGCCCCGGGCGAACGCATCACCTTCCGCCTTTCCTCGGGCGACGCCGACCTCGGGCTGGTCGCGCGCATCGGCTGCCACTCCGACGATATCGTCGGGGCGACGAAGCGCGAAAGCTGGCATCGCTTCCCGGTCATCTGCCATTCGGTCGCCCTCAACAAGCGCACCGTGGAGCTGGCCAACCCGTTCGGCGGGCCGATCTACATCGACATCCCTGGCGGGGAGAAGAACGTGAAATCTCGCGACCAGATCCGCGTCGAGATCGTCGGCGCCGTCGAGGCCCCGATCTTCATCCACGGCAAGACCACCCGCGCCGAATGGGAGAACCGCCGCCTGGCGCCGGCCCCGTGGGCCGAGATGGTGAGCGACCACATGGTCGTCTCCGTCCCCTCGAAATACATCCGTGAGCTACCCTTCGCCGAGGCGCAGGAACTGATGACGACTTGGATGGAGACCGTCGACGCCTGCGATTGGCTGGCGGCCTGGGGGACCCGCCGTTCGGCCGAGCGCGTCGTCTCCGACGCCGAGATCTCCATCGGCTGGATGCACTCGGGCTACCCGATCAAGTGCTACCTGGACAGCGCCAAGGACTCGGTGAACGTCCGGAAACTGAAGACCGAGGGCAACTGGGGCTTCTACCACGAGCTCGGCCACAACCACCAGTCGAGCCTCTGGACCTACTCGGGCTACACCGAGGTCACCAACAACCTCTTCTCGCTCTACTGCATGGAGAAGATCTCCGGCAAGAAGCTCGGCGAGGGACACGGCGAGGACCTCGCGGTGATGGCGGCCGAGATGGCGCTGGACCCGAAGGCCCACGCGGCCTCGCCCTTCCACCTGCTCTCCCAGTACTATTTCCCGGTGAAGCAGTTCGGCTGGCAGAGCCTGCGTGACACCTTCGAGACGCTGTCCGACCGCCGCGATATCCGCAAGGCCGACGGCCTGGTGAAGAAGAACCTCGGTCTCGCCGGTCGCGAGGTCGAGAAGCAGCAGGAGGCTTTCGACAAGGAGAAGCACGACCTGGAACGTAAGATCAAGACCGCCCTCCGGGAGAAGAAGGACGCGGACAAGGTCGCCGCCGAGGCCCGCATGGCCGAGATCGCCAAGGAGGAGAAGAAGATTAAGGAAGCCCTCGGCGCCCTCTCCAAGTCGGACTCCGACGAGCGCAAGAAGGACATTTTCGTGCGCACGTGGTCCAAGGAGGTCGGCCACAACCTCGGGCCTTACTTCGCTAACTTCAGCTGGCCTTACACCGACTCGATGAAGACCTCGCTGGGCATCCTCAAACCGTGGATGCCGGCCAACTTCCCGCCGGCCAAGCCGGGCGCCAAGAAGAGCCCGGGGCCTTTGTTCGGCTCCAAGAACGAGGCCATGGCCGGCGCCGACGAGAAGCAGGGCGACAACAACACGGGCAACGCCCAATAGGCACCGCGGCTTGACCCGACCGCCCGCCCCTCCCCTTATCCCGCCATGGCCCGCCGCCTGACCCTCAGTTTCTCCTGCCCCGACACCACCGGCATCGTCGCCGAGGTCGCCGGTTTCGTCGCCCGCCACCGGGGCTCGATTACCGAGGCCAGCCAGCACACCGAGGCGGAGCTCCGCCGCTTCTTCATGCGGGTCGAGATCGAGGCCGAATCGCTCGACTTCCCGGCGGCCGAGTTCGGTGAGCGTTTCCGCCCCCTGGCCGAGCGCTTCGGCATGGCCTGGACGCTGTCGGACTCCGACCGCCCGCGCCGCGTGATAATCCTTTGCTCCAAGCAGGAGCACTGTCTCTACGACCTCCTCGCGCGGCAGGTTTCCCAGGACTTCCGCTTCGTCGTGCCCTGCGTCATCTCGAACCACGAGGCGCACCGCAAGGTCGTCGAGGCCCACGGTATCCCCTTCCACTTCATCCCCGTCACACCGGAGAACAAGGCCGACGCGTACCGGCGGATGGAGGCGATCTTCCGCGCCGAGCAGGCGGACCTCATCGTGCTGGCGCGCTACATGCAGGTGCTCGACGAGCAGCTCTGCCGCGACTTCGCCGGCAAGATCCTGAACATCCACCACTCGTTCCTGCCGTCCTTTGCCGGCGCCAAGCCCTACCACCAGGCCCACCGACGCGGCGTGAAACTCATCGGCGCGACCTGCCATTTCGTCACCCCGGAGCTGGACGAAGGCCCGATCGTCGAACAGGACGTCATCCGGGTCGACCACTCGGACACGCCGGAGGACATGGTGCAGCTTGGCAAGGACATCGAGAAGGTCGTGCTGGCCCGCGGGCTCCGCGCCGTGGTCGAGGACCGCGTGCTGCTGGCCGGGAACAACAAGACCGTGGTGTTCTGATAAGGGCGGGTTTCGCTCAATAGCTCTTTACGCTTTAAAGCGTGTTCGGTGAGGGTTCTATCAGGACCACGCCCATGATCCGTACCTGCACCCTGCTCGGCTTCGCCGCCCTCGCCGTCGCCGCCCCCAAGCCCGAGGACATCGTCCCGCGCCCGAAGGCTCCCTACGTCCAGCCCGTCGCGACCGAGCGCACCGAACTGCATCAGGCGATCAACGGCTACATGGCCACACCGCCGGCCCAAGTCGTCACCCACCCCGCCGCCAAGGACTTCCCCGGCGCGGTGGAGAGCAAGGCGCGGGTGAACCGCTCCGTCCCCTTCGACGCCACGCTCGTCTCCCGCTGGGACACCAACGCGCACAACGCCCCCAACCTCGCGACCGGTCCGGACGCCTGGCAGGAGACGGGCCTCTACGCCGCGCCCGGCGAGATCGTCACCGTGAAAGCCCCCGTGATGCCCGAAGGCCGCGTCGTCCGCGTCATCATCGGCTGCCATCGCGACAGCCTGCTCAAACTCGACAAGTGGCAGCGCTTCCCCGTCATCACGCGCGCCTTCGAACTGCAGCCGGGCGACAACCCGGTCGCCAACGCCTTCGGGGGCCAGCTCTTCATCCAGGTTCGGAACACCGGCGCCCGCAAGTCCGCCGCGACCAAGCCGATCGCCGCTCCGCCCGGCCTGGCCGTGCTCGAGTTCGGCAACGCCGTGGCCATGCCCACCTTCGTGCTCGGCAAGGACACCGCGGCGAGCTGGCAGCAATCCCTCGCCACCAGCCCGGCGCCGTGGGTCACCTTCGTCGCCAAGCACGCCATCCTGCACGTCCGCCGCGCGACCGCCGAGAAGATCGCGGACCCCAAGCCAATCACCGAATGGTGGGATAAGGCCATGGAGCTGCAGGACGACCTGGTCGCGCTTGACCGTCTCGCGCCCGAACGCGTGGTCCCGGATATCCAGATCTCGGCCGGCTTCATGCACTCCGGCTACCCGTTCATGTGCTTCATCAACCCGAGCGAAGCCTCGATGGTCGACCTCGCCAAGCTCTCGACCAAGGGCGACTGGGGCTTCTTCCATGAGCTGGGCCACAACCACCAGCGCACCGACTGGACCTTCCCCGGCCAGACGGAGGTCACCTGCAATTTCTTCTCGCTGTATTGCATGGAGAAGTTGGTCGGCCTGCCGCGCGGCACCGGTCATGGCTCCGTCAAGGATCTGGACGGCAACATGGCGAAGCGCCTGGGCAACCCGCCGAACCTCGGGGCGTTCGAGCAGCTGGCTCCCTTCATGGTGCTGATCCGCGCCCACGGCTGGGAGCCGCTGCGCGCCACGCTTCGCTCCTACGCGCAGACGCCCGGCAAGGGCGACCTCGCCGCGAAACAGAACAGCTTCGTGGTGCGCTACGGCCAGGCCGCCAAGGTCGACGTCGGCGATTTCTTCGGACAGCTCGGTTACCCGATCACCCCGGAAACCAAGGAGGCCTTGAAGGGCTTCCCGGCCTTCCGCTACGTCCCCGCGGCTCCGGCCAAGTAAAATCCCGGTTACGAGGGGATTTGGACCCCCTTCTGCCTCGCCCTGGCCGGCAAAGCTGCCTTAATCTGAGGCCGGCCTGGTCGCACCTGCGCGGCTCGCCGACCGTCCCACCATGTCCCTGATTTCCCGCCTCTCCGCCCGCCTTCAGAACCACCCGAAGCGCGTCGTCTTCCCGGAAGGCTCCGACCCTCGCATCATCCAGGCCGCCCGCCAGTTCGCCAACAAGAAGCTCGGCATCCCGATCCTCGTCGGCGACCGCCAGCGCATCAAGGTCACCGCCGCCCGCCTCAATGTGAAGCTCGACGACATCCGCATCATCGAGCCGGAGCGCAGCGATGAGCTGAAGTCCTACGCCGAGAAGCTGGCCTCCATCCAGCGCTACGGGAACACCAACCTCCAGGGCGACCCGGCCGCGCTCGCCCTCAACCCCAACTACTTCGCCTGCATGATGGTCGCGACCGCCGGCGCGGACGCCCTCATCTCCGGGGCCACGACCCACGCCGCTTCCGGGCTCCGCACGATCCTCCAGACGATGCCGCGCCAGGCGGGCGTCGAGACCGTCTCCTCGATGCAGATCCTCGAGTCCGAGGAGGCCAAGTTCGGCGTCGACGGCGTGCTCTTCCTCGCGGACTGCGGCGTCATCCCGGAGCCGACCGCCGAGCAGCTCGCCGATATCGCGATCACCACCGCCGCCCTCGCGGGACACCTCACCAACACCGTGCCGAAGGTCGCGATGCTCGCCTACTCCACGCACGCCGCGAACCCCCGCCTGAGCTCCGTCCAACGCGTCCAATCCGCCACCGAACTGGCCCGTCGCAAGGCGCGCGAGCTCGGCATCGCCTGCGACATCGACGGCGAGATGCAGGCCGACGCCGCCCTTAACCCCTTCGCCGCCGAGGCGAAGGAAGTCAGCGGCAGCGTGGCCGGCAAGGCCAGCGTGCTCATCTTCCCGGACCTCAACGCGGGGAACATCGCCTCCAAGATGGCGCAGCATATCGCCGATATCCCGGCCTACGGCCAGATCCTGACCGGCCTGGAACGGCCCGCCGCCGAGATTTCCCGCGGCGCCTCGGCGCACGATATCTTCGGCACGGCCGTCATCGTCGCCGCGCAGGCGGTCGACAAGTCCTACCTGTACCCCCTCCGCAAGGACGGCCCCGCCGCCTGACGACGATGGCGATGAAGCGTCGCTTCGCGGACAACGTGCCCGGACTCCTGCTGAGTCCGATGAACCTCGACACGCGCCGCATCTTCGTGGCGGCGACGCGGATGAACGACGGCAAGACGACGACCTGCCTAGGCCTGACCGCCGCCTTGCAGTCGATGGGGATGCACGTCGGCTACATCAAGCCGATCGCCCAGCGCATCGTCCAGTCGGGCGACGACCAGGTCGACGAGGACACGCTGCTCATCGACGGCCTCTTCAACCTCGACATCCCGATCGCCGCGATGTCACCCATCGCGATCGGCCCCGACTTCACCAAGCAGTACCTCGAGAACCCCGAGGAGATCGGCCCGCAGCTCAAGGACCGCATCTGCCGGGCCTTCGACCGCGCGGCCTACGGCAAGGATATCGTGGTCGTCGAGGGCTCCGGCCACGCTGGCGTGGGTTCCGTCTTCGGCGCCTCCAACGCGGACAACGCCCGGGTGCTGCGCTCCAAGGCGCTCCTGGTCGCCGCCGGCGGCATCGGCAAGCCCATCGACGAGATCGCCCTCAACAAGGCCCTGTTCGACAAGGCCGGCGTCGAGGTCGTCGGCGCGATCCTCAACAAGGTCATGCCCGACAAACTTGAGTTCATCCGCGACTTCGCGGGCCGGGGCTTACGCAAGCTCGGCGTCCCCCTCCTGGGAGTCGTCCCCTTACAGGAGACCCTCGTCTACCCCAACCTCGACCAGGTGGCCGACGAGACCAAGGCGCGCTGGCTCCACCAGCCGGCCGGTATGCGCCGGGTCCGCCGCGTCGTCATCGGCGCCATGTCGGCCCGCCGCTCCGCCGAATACCTGCGCGTGCCCGGCACGCTCGTCATCGTGCCCGGCGACCGTGAGGACCTGCTGGAGGCCTTCCTGGCGGCCGGCGGCGCCAAGTCGCTCACCGGCGTGATCTTCTCCAACGGCCTGCTCCCCAACGACGACATCGTGCGCCGGCTCAAGGAAGCCGGGCTGCCCATGGCCGCCGTCGAGGCCGAGTCCTTCGCCGTCACCGCGCGCATCAACAACATGACGGTGAAGACGATGCGCCAGGACTCCGACAAGATCCCGATCATCGAGAAGATGATCGCCGATTCGGTCGATATCCGCAGCCTCCTCCGCGCGCTCTGAAAGCTTTTCAGACGGGGCGGAGCACCTCGCCGAGGCGGGTGAAATGGCCCTCGTCGAAGCCCATCGCCTGCTTCAGGTAGGCGTCGCGGCCGATGAGGTTATCAATCCGGCCGGCCTCCCGGCGCTGCTCCGCGGTGATCAGGCCACGCAGGCGGACCCAGAGCGCCCCGACGGGCACGGGATAGTCGCTGCCATGCAGGAAACGATTCAGGCGGCCCGCCGCCAAGACCTGCTTGAGCACCCCGCTGCGGATCGGGCTGTTGAGGGCGCTGGTATCGGCGTAGAGGTTCGGGAACTCGTCCATGAGCTTGATGAGCTCGCCGAAGTAGTTCGGGTCGAAGAAGTGGCTGTTGCCGGAGGAGTGCGCGGCGATGACCTTCACCCCGAGTTCCAAGGGGCGTCGCAGGATGCGGGGATCCTGGTAGGCTCGGTTGATCACCGGCACGGTCATCTCGCCACCGGTATGACAAAGAAACGGCAGGCCAGCGGTGGCCATGCGCCGCCAGAACTCATCGTACTGCGGCAGGGCGCAATTGACGTTCTGGCAATTGGGCAGGAGCTTGAGCGCCCGTGCCCCGCCCGCGAGACAACGCTCGAGCTCGGCGAGCGCGTCCTTGCGGCCGGGATGGATCGAGACCGCGGGCACGAACTCCGGGTGGGCGGCACAGACCTTGAACAGGTAGTCGTTCGGCACATGGAAGGACCCAAAGGCGAGCTTCGTGCCGGCGTCATCGTAGACTTCATCCTGGGCAAGCAACAGGGCCTTATCCACGTAGGACCCGCGGATGAGCGCACTCAGCGCCTCGACATACTTTTCGTCGAAGTCCCGGTGGGTGAGCGGGAGCGGCATGCCGACCGCCCGGCGCATGACCTCGCTCAGCCCCCTCAGCCAGAGGCCTTCCACCCTTAGCCAACAGCCGCTGCCGTTGAGGCCGTTACCAACCAGATGAACATGACAATCATAGCGGAGGGACGACATAGGGGTGGTACCACTGAAATCGGATACACCCGACCCGCAACCCCTATCCCCCCACCCCGATTCCCGGGGTCATCCCGGATTGCGCCCTTGAAGGCCCTCGCCGCCCCAATTATGCCTGCTGCATGCGCGTTACCCTTCCCACCTGGCTCCTGCTGACCGCGACCCTCGCCGCCGCCCCGACCCCCTACGTCGACAAGAAGTCCGCCGTGGCCGACGAGGCATGGATGAACGCCCGCGTGAAGGCCGGGGAGCTCCTGCAGAGCGGTCAGCAACTCGACCCGGAAGGCACCCTCATCGACGTCAGCGGACGCTTGCTCGCGATCGAGTTCGCCCAGGGCGGCAAAGTCCTCGTACTCAAGACCACGACCACGCTAGCGACCTTCGAGCCTGACTCCTTCAAGCTGGTCGCGAAGGCCGAGTTCCCCGTCGCCAAGGGCGGCGGCTCCATGCATGGGCTCGCGATCGCCGCCGACGGCGAGACCGCGGTCGTCTCCGGCGGCCGCACGCACCTCTACGTGGCCAAGATCGCGACCGACGGCAAATTCACCTGGGGCCCGTCGATCGACGTCTCCGGCGGCGCCAAGAACGTCAACCCGCTGGGCGTCGCGCTGACCAAGGACGGGCGCTTCGCCTACGTGGCCCTCTCGATGGCGAACGCGCTCGCCAAGGTCGACCTGACCACCGGTAAGGTCGTCGGCACCACCGAGGTCGGCATCTGCCCTTACGGCGTCGCGCTGTCGCCGGATGAAAGCACCGCCTACGTCTCGAACTTCGGCGGCGCCCGCCCGGAATCCACCGACGTCACCGAGTCCTCCGGCGGTTCGCTGGTGGCGGTCGACCCGCGGTCGGTCGCGCTGCGCGGCACGGTCAGCGTCGTCGCGCTCGCCGGGACGCCTAAGGTCACCGCCCAGATCGCCGTCGGACTGCACCCGAGCGAGCTCCTACTGGCCGACGAAGGTCGCACGCTCTACGTGGCCAACGTGGGCGCCGACAGCGTGAGCGTGATCGACACCGCGAACCGCCGGGTGAGCCGGAGCTTGGCGACCAAACCCGACGCCGACCTAGCCTGGGGCACGCTCACCGACGGGTTGGCGCTCTCCCCAGACGGTAAGACCCTCTACACCGCCCTAGCCGGCCTCAACGCGGTGGGTTGCCTCGACCTCAGCGCCCCCGGCGCCACGCCGAAGCTCATCCCCGCCGGCTGGTTCCCCGGAGCGGTCCGCGTCCGGAACGGAACCCTCTTCGTCGCGAACGTGCGCAACGGCCTGCAAAAGGCCACCTTGCCGACCAACGTCGAGCAGGTCGCCCAGCTCGACGCCCGGGCGCGCCGCGCGGCGCACCTCGCCTACGCGCTGCGTTCGTCGCCCCGGACCGGCCAGCCCGGTGTCAAACCCGTGCCCGTGCCGGCCGAGCCCGGCCAGCCTTCCGTGATCAAGCACGTGGTCTACATCATCAAGGAGAACCGCACCTACGACCAGGTCCTCGGCGACCTCGGGAAGGGCAACGGCGAGCCGAAACTCTGCATCTTCCCGCGGAAGATCACCCCGAACCACCATGCGATCGCGGACCGATTCCCGCTCCTCGACAACTACTACTGCAACGGGGTGAACTCCTCCGACGGCCATGCCTGGGGCACGCAGGGTATCGTCGGCCCCTACCGCGAGAAGGACCGCGTCGGCTACCGGTGCGGCTACGACTTCGGCACGGATGCCCTCTTCTACGCGGGGTGCGGCTTCCTCTGGGACCACGCGCTGCTCGGCGGGAAGTCCTTCCGCAACTACGGCGAGATGGACTATACCGTGAAACTCAAAGGCAAGTCCTACGCCGACTTCTTCGGCGCTTGGCAGAACCGCGACGGTCGGGCCGCTTTCGCCACCAGCTACCAAATCGAGACGTTACGCAAATACAGCTGCAAGGATTTCCCGGGTTGGGAGATGTCCATCCCTGACCAGGTGCGGGCCGACGCCTTCCTCAAGGAACTCGCGGAGTTCGAGCAGAAGGGAACCTTCCCGGACCTGACCATCATCTACCTGCCGAACGACCACACCGCGTCCGAATTGACCGCCAACTCCTACCTCGCCGACAACGACCTCGCCCTCGGCCGCGTCGTGGAGGGCCTATCGCGCTCCCGTTTCTGGGGCGAGATGGCGATCTTCGTGAACGAGGACGACCCGCAGACCGGCGGCGACCACGTCGACGGCCACCGCTCCTTCTGCTTCGTCATCAGCCCCTGGGCGAAGCGTGGCGCGGTGATCAGCAAGTTCTACAACCAGACCTCGGTCCTGCACACGATGTGCCGCATCCTCGGCCTGCAGCCCCTCAACCAGGTCGTCGCTGCCTCCCCCACCATGGAGGATTGCTTCGCGGAGAAGGCCAACCTCGAGCCGTTCCAGCACCTCGTACCCTCCACCCCCCTCAACGAAGCCCGCCCCAAGCCGAAGCCGAAGACGGCCGGCTGGCTGCCGACGCGCACCAGCGACGAGCTCATCATCGCCCGCATGGAGAAGATGGATTTCTCCCGCCCAGACCTGATCCACGAGGACACGATGAACCGCGCGACCTGGCTGCAGACGCGCCCAGGCGAGCGCTACCCGGCGGAGTGGGCTGGCCCGCACGGCCGCGGCCTCCCCGCCCTCGGCCTGGTACTGGACCCCGAGCTGGACGATGATGACGACTGAGCCGGGCCGGGCCTAGCCGACCATCTTCAGGCCGCGCATCGAGCCGGTCGACGACGCAAACTTGTCCGCCTCGAGACCCATGCGCTGGAGCATGGAGACGAAGAGGTTCGGCAGCGGGTAGTTGCGCTCGGTGTCGAAGACGTGGTGCTCCCCGTGGCGGAAACCGCCGCCCGCGAAGATCGTCGGCAGGTTGGTGGTCACGTGGGTGTTCGCGTTGCCGAGGTTGGAGCCGTACAGGATCATCGTCCGGTCCAGCAAGGTGTCGCCGTCCTCCTTCACCGATTTGAGGTCGGCCAGCAGCTTCGCGAGCAGCTTCATGTGCCACTCGTCGATCGACTTGAGCTGGGCGAGCTTCTGCGCCGAGCGACCATGGTGGGAAAGGTTGTGGTAGCCGTCGCTCGTGGTGTGCTCGTGGTCGAGCTCGATCGCCGGCGAGTTCACGCTATCCAGCATCAGGGTCACCGTGCGGGACGAGTCGGTCTCGAAGCAGAGGCGGGCCATGTCGTACATGAGGCGGACCTTGTCCATGTACTCCTTGGGGCTGGCCGGATCGAGGGGCGCCGAGCGGGTGGCGACGGGGCGGGGTTTGCGCTCCCATTCCTTGGACATCTGCATGCGTCGTTCCAGCTCGCGGACGCTGGTGTAGTACTGGTCGAGACGATCGCGGTCCTGCGCGCCAAGCGTGCGACCAAGGTCGCCGGCCTGGCCGCCCACGGCGTCCAGGATGCTCTGGCCTAGCTCCAGCCGACGCTGGGCGGCGGCGATCTCCTTCGGGGAACCGCCCATGAACATGCGTCGGAAGACTTCCGAGGGCTTCTCCTCCGTGGGGATCATGATGCCGCCGGCGGTCCAGGAAAGGCTCCGGGAACCGCGGGCGCAATTGACCCCGAGGGTCATCGACGGGAAACGCGTCAGGTGCCCCACCCGCTCCGCGACGAACTGGTCGAGGGAAATGGTGTTGCGGAAGCCGCCGCTGCTGGGGTGCGGCGCGGCGGTCAGGAAGCAATTGTCCGCCGGGTGACCGCCGTCCACGTCCGGGTGGGAGACGCCCGAGAAGACGGAGAAATCCCGGCGATGCGCCTGGAGCGGTTCGAGGGTGACGGACGACTTGTAGTCGGCCCCGGCGCCCTTGGGGAAGAAATACTCGGGCACGAGGCCGAGGTTATTGCAGATGCCG
>CAIRWP010000136.1 GCA_903882335.1 uncultured Opitutia bacterium
CGTGCAGCGCCTCGTCGCCGACCTGAACAAACTTTACGTGGCCGATGCCGAACTGGCATCCAACGAACTGCGCTCGGAGAGCTTCGCCTGGCTGGTCGCCGACGACGGCGCCCAGAGCGTGCTGGCCTTCGAGCGCCGCGGTGGCGAGCAGGCCTGGACGGTCGCGGGCAACTTCACGCCGGTCGAGCGGACCTACCGTCTCGGCGTGCCGTTCCCGGGTCGCTGGGAGGAGGCCCTCAATACCGATTCGAAACACTATGCCGGCCATGGGCTTGGCAATCTCGGCGGCGTGGTCGCTGAAGCGATTCCTTGCCAGGGCCGTCCCTACTCGATCGAGGTCCGCTTGCCCGGCCTCTCGATGGTCATCTTCCGCCGCTCGACGGCCAAAGCGAAGCGCTGAGCATGGGCCGCTCCGAAATCTTCCGACGTCACGTCGCGGCCGATCCCGCGAACCCGCTGTTCCGTTTCTCCCTCGGTCAGGCCCTCTTCACCGAAGGGGACGCCGCCGGGGCCGTCGAGCACCTGCGCCTCGCCGCGGCCTCCAAGGCCGACTGGATGATGCCGCGTATCCTCCTGGGCAAGAGCCTCCTCGCCGCGGGTGACCGTGAGGGCGCCAAGGCCGCTTTCGCGGACGCGCTCGCGCTCGCCGTGTCGCAGGGACACGAGGAGCCGGAGGCGGAACTGCGGGCCCTGCTCGCGACCCTCTGAGGGTTTATTCGACGCGCTCCAGGATCACGCGGCGGAGGTCCATGACCGCGGCCTTGGCTTTCTTGACCGGCCGCACGGTGAGCGTGTTCTCGCCGGCGACGAGCGTCAGTTTGCCGACTTCGCGCGGGACGAAGCGCTGGAAGTGACCGGTCTCTTCGACGGTGAATTCGCAGGAGCCCTTGGCGGTGTCCAGCGCGACGACGGAACCGCCGTTGCCTTTGCCGCAGCCCTGGAGCACGGTCACACGGTAGGTACCGGCCTTGGGCGCGGTGAAGGTCCATGCCGCGGTGTCGGCGTCGTTCACCCAGAAACCGAGGGTGTCCTTCTGCGGAGGCTCTTCATACTTGAGCTTCGTGCCTTTGACCTTGGCGTCGCGGGCTTCGAGGTGGATGAGCGCGTTGGAGCCTTCGGTGGCGCGGGCGTCCATGGCCTTGCGCCAATCGGCGAGGACGGGGCGCATGGCTTCGGAGGTCGGTAGGGCCGCGAGCTTCGTCGCGTCCGTCTGGACGAAGCACGCCTCCCAGGCTGCGCGGTCGAAGTCCGGGTTGGCCTTGGTGGGTTCGGCGCCGACGCTCCGGCGCCACGCTTCGAGCTTGCCGCGCATCGCGGCGACGCGCGCCGGCTCGGCGGCGGCGAGGTCGGTCTGCTCGCTCGGATCCTTGGCGAGGTCGTAGAGCTCGAGGCTGCCGTCTTCGTATTGTTCGATGAGTTTCCAGTCGCCCTCGCGGATCACGCCGCCGGGCCGGCCGCCTTGGTTCATGTAGTGGGGCTGGTGCCAGCAAAGCGGGCGCTTGGCGGCGTCGGCCGGCGGCTTGCTATCGAAGATCAGCGGTGAGATGTCCTGGAAATCCAGGGTCTTCGGGGCGGTCACCTTGGCCAGCGCGCAGATCGTCGGGACGAGGTCGCCCAGCACGACGGGTTCGGAAATCACGCGCGAGGTGAGACGTCCGGGATAGCGGATGATCAGCGGGGTGCGCAGGCCGCCTTCGTAGAGGTAGCCTTTGCCGGCGCGGGACGGCGCGTTGTAGGTCGCGGGGCTTTCCTTCAGCTCGGAGATGTGCACGCCGCCGTTGTCGGAGGCGAAGACCACCAGCGTGTTCTGGGCGAGGCCATGTTCATCGAGGGCCTTGAGCACGCGGCCGCAGGCGTTGTCGAGCGATTCGACGAGCGCGGCGTAGGTCGGGTGGAAGGACTGCGCATTGGCCGCGATTCCCTTGGCCGGCGCGGCGAGCGGGATGTGCGGGTTATCGAAGGCGAGGTAGAGCAGGAAGGGCTTGGCCTTGTTCTTCGCGATGAAGTTCGCAGCGAAGTCCGCCTGACCGAGCTCGCCTTTGCCGCCTTGCGGCGATTCCGCGCCGGGGTTCGCGCGGCCGGGGAAGTATTCGTCGAAGCCGTGATCGGTCGGCTGATGGCCCTTGCCACCGAGGTGCCACTTGCCGACGGCGGCGGACACGTAGCCCTTTGGCTTGAGCAGTTCGGCGATCGTCGGGACGCCGGCTGGCAGGTGCAGGTTGATCGGCGCGCTGAGCAGGCGATGCGAGGAACGGTCGGTGCGTCCGGTGAGGAAGGTCGTGATCTTCAGGCGGGCGGGGCTCTGGCCCGTCATCAGGGCGGCACGTGAAGGCGAGCACACCGATGCCGCGGCGTAAGCCTGCGTGAAGCGGGCGCCGTCGGCGGCGAGCTTATCGAGGTTCGGCGTGCGCTGGTCCTTGCGACCGAAGCAGCCGAGGTCGTTGATGCCGAGGTCGTCGGCGAAGAGGATCACGATATTGGGCGGGGTCTCCTGGGCGCCGAGCGGCAGGAGGCAGGAAAGCGCGGCGAGGAGCAGGCCGAGGAAGGGGCGGGGCATGCCTCGGTTTTAGCATCCGGAAGATTTGTGCAAAGGGTAAAACCGACTTCGGTGCCCTCATGGACCCTCGTTTACTCGCTCTCGGGCTGGCCTGCGTGGACGTCGCCATGGCCGCGGTGTCCTGGCTGATCCTGCTCTGCACCTATCCGGATTTCGCCCGCTGGGAGGCCGCGGAGTTCGCCCGCCACCACGAGGACTACACGCGGAAAGTCGGCCGGGTCGTCGGTCCTTTGCTCCTGCTGCAGCTCGGCGGGCATGCCGGGCTGGTCTTCAGCGCGGGGGAAGGCTGGCCGGCCCTGGGGCTGGTCCTCGCCTGCTGGGCCCTTACCGGGCTCTGGTCCGTACCGTGCCACCGGCGCCTGCAGTTCGAAGGGCCCGGCTCACCGGCGCTCGGCAGCCTCATCCGCTCCCATGCCTGGCGCACGGCCCTCTGGACGCTGGTGGCGATGGATGCCATCAGGCGGGCGGCGGATTGACAGCGTCCGTGCGGCGGTGATGCTCGAGGCTGATGAGAACAGGCGAACCGCATCCCGACCGTAACGCCTCCCGCTTCACTGCTTTTCGTCGTTTCCTCGGTTTCGTCGGTCCGGGGTTCCTCGTGTCCGTCGGTTATATGGATCCGGGTAACTGGGCCACCGACCTCGCCGGCGGTTCGCAGTATGGCTACGCGCTGCTCTGGGTCATCCTGCTGTCGAACCTGATGGCGATCCTGTTCCAGCACCTGTGCGTGCGCCTCAATGTCGCGACCGGCCTCGACCTCGCCCAAGCCTGCCGGGAGCGCTATTCGCCGTTCGTCGGCAAGTTCCTCTGGGTCGCGGCCCAGCTCGGTATCGTGGCGATGGACCTCGCCGAGCTGCTCGGTTCGGCCATCGCGCTGCAGATCCTTTTCGGCATCCCGCTGTTCTTCGGCGCCATCATCACCGCGTTGGACGTACTCGTCCTGCTCGCGCTCACGCGCCTCGGCTACCGCTGGCTCGAGTCGCTCGTCGCCGTGTTGGTCCTGACCATCGCCGCCTGCATCGGCGTGGAGCTCCTGCTGGCCAAGCCGGTCGTCGCCGAACTCGTGAAAGGCTTCATCCCCACGACCGATGTGCTGACCCGCCCCGGCATGCTCTTCGTGGCGCTCGGCATCATCGGCGCCACGGTCATGCCGCATAACCTCTACCTCCACTCGTCGATCGTGGGCTCCCGCGATTTCGGCCGGACCGACGAGGAGCGTCGCGAAGCCATGCGCTTCGCCACCTGGGATTCGACGCTCGCGCTGAGCCTGGCCTTCTTCGTCAACGCCGGACTGCTCGTGCTCAGCGCCGCCGCCTTCCATGGCCGTCCGGAAGCTGTGACCGACATCCGTGAGGCCCATCGCCTGTTGGACGGCGTGCTCGGGGCCACGTTCGCCGGCACGCTCTTCGCCGTCGCGTTGCTTGCTTCGGGTCAGAACGCGACCATCACCGGCACCATGGCCGGTCAGATCGTCCTGGAGGGCTTCCTGAAGATCAAGACGGCCGGCTGGATCGTCCGCGTGGCCACGCGCCTCGCCGCGC
>CAIRWP010000137.1 GCA_903882335.1 uncultured Opitutia bacterium
ACCGCGCCGACGCATGAGCACGACCGCCGCCCGCGCCTGGGTCGAGATCGACCTCCCCGCCATCGACCGCAATGTCGGCCGCATCAAGCAGGCCTTGCCCCCGCATGTGCGTTATGTCGCGGTCGTGAAGGCCAACGCCTATGGTCACGGCATGCCGGAGGTCGCCACGCGCCTCCTGCAGGCCGGCGTCGACTGCTTCGCGGTGGCCAACGTCGCCGAGGCCGCGATCCTGCGCGAGATCGGCCATGACGCGGATATCCTGCTGCTCAGCCCGACCTTGCCGACCGAGCTCGCGCGCGCCGTCGCGCTGGGACTCGACATCACCTTGAACTCCCTCGCGGAAGCGCAGGCGCTCGCCGCGCTCGTCCGCGGCCGCGACCGGCGCGCGAAGGTCCACGTCAAGGTCGACACCGGCATGGGCCGCGCGGGCGTCTGGCATGAGCAGGCCGCGGAGCTCTTCGCCTTCGTGCTCGCCGAACCGGGACTCGAGTGGCGCGGGGTCTACACGCATTTCTCCGACGCCGATCACGACCAGGCCTTCACGGCTGCGCAGCGCGCGACGTTCCTCCGTCTGCTGGAGACGATTCCTGCTTCGGTCCGCGCCGGTCTGCTCGTGCATGCCGACAACAGCGCCGGCCTCGAGAGTTTCTCCGCTTCGGCTCCGTTCAACGCCGTGCGCGTCGGACTGATGCAATACGGCCTGCCGCCCTCGGCGGGCTCCTTCCTGGCCAGCCTGCGTCCGGAGCCGGTGCTTTCCTTCCACGCCCGCGTGGTCTTGGTCAAGGACCTGCCCGCCGGTACGGCGGTCAGTTATAATCGAACCAAGGTGCTCTCCCGCCCGACCCGCGTGGCCATCGTCGCGGTCGGTTACGGCGACGGCGTGCCCACCGCCGCCAGCAACCGCGGTCACTTCCTCGTGCGGGGCGTGCGTTGTCCGATCCTCGGACGCGTCACCATGGACCAGACCATCGTCGACGTCACCGATGTCCCGGCCGTGGCCGTGGGCGATGTCGTCACGATCCTCGGCGCGCAGGGCGGCGACCGGATCACGGTCGCGGAGTTCTGCGCCTGGTCTGACTGCATCCCCTGGGAGGCCTTGTGCACGCTTACGCAGCGCGTGCAGCGCGTCTACCGGACCGACCGCACCTGACGATGGCCGCCTTCCTCCGTCTCGCGCTGCTCTGCGCCTTCACGGTCGTCTTGCGCGCGACGGATGACCCTCTCGCCGTCGCGATCGGCCATGCGAAAGCGCATCCGCAGGGCGATGTCCCGGCCAGCTTCGTCGCGGCGGATTATCGTGGCGACCTCCGCGACCTACCGATCGGCGTCTTCGATTCCGGCGTGGGCGGCCTGACGGTCCTGGAGGCCCTCAAGGGTCACGATCGTCACGACAATCGCACTGGCAAGGAAGGCGCGGACGGCGTGCCGGATTTCGCCGGCGAGCGTTTCGTCTATTTCGGGGACCAGGCCAACATGCCTTACGGGAATTACTCCGCCGTCGGGCGCACCGACTTCCTCCGCGAGCTCATCCTGCGGGATGTCCTGTTCCTGCTCGGCCGACGCTATGCCCATGGTCAGAAGCCGCCGGTGAAGGCCATCGTCATCGCCTGTAATACTGCCACCGCTTATGGACTCGAGGACATCCGCGCCGCGGTGAAGGCCTGGGGTCTGCCGGTCATCGTGGTCGGGGTCGTCGAAGCCGGCGCACAAGGTCTGGCCGAGACCGCTGGCGGTTCGCAGGCCGGCGTGGCCGTACTCGCCACCGTGGGCACCTGCGCCTCCAACGCCTATCCCAAGGCGCTCGCCAAGGTTACCGCCCGTCCCGTCCGTCAGCTGGGCTCGGCCACTCTCGCCGCCGCCATCGAAGGCGACCCTTCGGTTACGACGCCGATCCGGGACATCATCCGTGCCGACGTCGGCACGTTCCTGCAGTCCGCCGCCACCGACAAGGCCGCACCGATCGATACCTTGATGCTCGGCTGCACCCATTATCCGTTGGTCGCCGATGAGATCGCCGCGGCCTTCGGCTATTGGCGCGACCATGAGAGCGACGGTCGCAAGCCTTACGCCACCCTCGTGGCCCCGGAACTCAAGCAGGTGAATCCCGCGG
>CAIRWP010000138.1 GCA_903882335.1 uncultured Opitutia bacterium
CCGAAGACGTCCTGCCAGGCCTTGGGCGCGCCGGGGGCGCCCGACGCGAGGGAGTCACCCGTCTCCGGGTCGAAGGCGCCCGTGCCGTGAAATTTCTCGGGGTTGCGCAGGGCGGCGCCGAGGCCGCGGCCCTTCTCGGTGCGCACGTGCAGGATCACCGGGCCGGTGGCGTCGCGGCAGAAGGCGAGGTACTTCTCGAGCGTCGGCAGGTCGTGGCCGTCGATCGGCCCGAGGTAGCGCACGCCGTACTGCTCGAACAGCGAGGACTGGTGGGTGAACCAGTTCTTCACGTGCCGCTTGAAGCTGCGGCCGAAGTCGAGGACCTTGGTGCCGACGCGCGTGCGGCCCAGCAGGCGCTTGAGTCCCTGCTGCGAGCGGTTGTAGGGGCGCGTGACGATCAGGCGGCTGAGGATGTCGGCCACCGCGCCGACGTTGCGGTCGATCGACCACTCGTTGTCGTTGAGCACGATCACCAGGCGCTTGGTGGACTTCGCCGCGTTATTGAGGGCCTCCATCGTGACCCCGCAGGTGAGGGCCGCGTCGCCGATCAGGGCGACGACGTGCGCGTCCTCGCCGAGGCGGTCGCGGGCGTTGGCCAGGCCGACGGCGGCGGAGAGCGCGGTGCCCGCGTGGCCGGCGCCGAAGACGTCGTGCAGGCTCTCCTCGCGGTTAAGGAAGCCGCTGAGGCCGCCGGTCGTGCGGATCCCGTCGAAGTCGGCCCCATTGCGGCCGGTGAGGAGCTTGTGCACGTAGCCTTGGTGGGCCACGTCGAAGACGAACTTGTCGGCGGGCGTCCGGAAGACGCGGTGCAGCGCGAGGGTCAGCTCGACGACGCCGAGGTTGGGGCCGATGTGGCCGCCGTTGCGGGCGGTGACGGCGATCAGCCGCTCGCGGATCTCGGCGGCGAGCGCGGGGAGCTGGTCGGCCGGGAGGGCCCGGACGTCCTCGGGGCCGCGGATGTTCGCGAGCAGCGCCATCAGCCCTGGCCTTCGTCGGCGCGCTTGCCCAGCTGCTCGATGCGCAGCTCGGCCGCCTCGAGGCTCTTCTGGCAGGACTTGAGCAGGCGGACCCCTTCCTCGTACTTCGTCACCAGCTCATCGAGCGAGACGGTGCCGGACTCGAGGGACTCGACGAGTTTCTCGAGCCGGGCGAGCTCATCCTCGAAGGATTCCTTGCCGGAGGCCGGGGTGGTTTTCTTGTCCGCACACATGGGAGAGCCGGTACTGTCTCCCCGACCCCCGCCCCCCTCAAGCGGATTGTGCCGGCTCAGGCGAGAAGCCGGGCCTTGGCCTCGGTTTCGGTGATCCCGACGAGCCCGATGACCTTGACGGGAGAAGCCAGCCCCGCGACGACGGTCACCTGGGCGAGGGGCAGCCCGAGCCGGTCGGCGAGCAACGCGCGGACCTCGCGGTTGGCCTGGCCGCCGGCCGGCGGGGCGGCCACCCGGACCTTCACGGCGGCGCCCAGCAGGCCGACGACCTCCGAACACGAGGCACCGGGGACGACCTTGATCTGGAGGCGGCAGGCCGGCCCGCTCACACGTAGCGGGTGAGGCCCGCGACCGTCCGGGCGTCGAGCTTGCGCGTCAGCGCGACCGCGAGGTCGACGCAGGCGTGGAGGTCGGCGAGGTCCAGCACCGCGTTGTGCGTGTGGATGTAGCGCGCGGGGACGCCGAGCACGATGACCGGGACGCCGAGACCGTGGGCCTGGAAGGCACGCGCATCGGTGCCACCGGTGCGGCGGACCGCCACCTGGCAAGGGATCCCCGCCTCGGCGGCGGTCGCGAGGGCGAGGTCGACGAGCCGCGGATGCATGATGGCCGTCGGGTCGTAGGCGCGCACCTGCACGCCGCCACCCAAGGCGCCCTGCGGGGTCCCGCCAGGAGCGCCCGGCACGTCGTCGGCCGGCGGACCTTCGAGGACAATCACGACGTCGGGCTGCGCGAGGCGCGCGGCGACGACGGCGCCGCGGCAACCGACCTCTTCCTGCACGGTGGCGACGGCCAGAGCCTGACAGGCCGGAGGCTGCGCGTCGAGGCGCTGGATCGCCAAGGTCAACGCGGCCATGCCGGCGCGGTTATCGAAAGCCTTGGCCGCGTAGAGCCCCGCCTCCGCCAGCGGGATGAACGGAGCCTCGGGGACCACCGGGTCGCCCTCGCGCAGGCCGAGCGCGCGCACGCCTTGGGCCGAGCGGACCCCGAGGTCGACGAAGACCTTGTCGGGCGAGGCGGCCTGGGCGCCGCCTTGGTGCGGCGGCAGAGCGGTGACGATCCCGATGAACTCGCGCCCGTTGGCGCGGGCGAGGACGCGCAGCCGCTGGGCCGCCAGCACGCCGTCGGGCCAACCGCCGACCGGGACGAGACGGAGGAAGCCGTCCGGGGTGATGTCATGGATCAGGAAGCCCACCTCGTCCATGTGCGCGGTCAGGACGACGCGCGGACCGGCGACCTCGGCCGCCGGCGCCGCCAGCACGCCGCCGAGCCCGTCGGCGGTGAAACGGCGGCCGCGCAGCTCGCGGAGGAAGATCGCGCGGACGGCATCCTCATGGCCGGAGGCGCCATGGGCCTGGGAATACTCCTCGAGCAGGCGGACCGAATCGGAGGGACGGGAGGTCATGGGAAATCAGCGGGCGGGGCGGGTCAGGAGGCGGGGCCGGAGCCCGGCCTTGGCGACGGCGTCGAGCGCGGCGACGGAGGCGCCGGTCAGCGAACGCTCGTCGGCGACGATGAGGACCTCGCTTGCGGGCGCCTTGTTGGCCTGAGCGGTCAGCGAACGCTCCAAAGCGGCACGGTCGATCTCCTTACCCTCGAGGAACAGCTTGCCGTCCTTGTCGACGGACAGGACGAGCGAAGGCACGCCGGCCTGGGCGGCGCCTGTCGTGGTCGAAGGCGGGACGATCGAGAGGGAATGCGTCTGATCGAAACGACCCGCCAGCAGGAGAAAGAAGACCAGGACTACCAACACGTCGATCAGGGGGATGACGTTGATGTCGGCGCGCCGGCGCCGGGCGACGACGAGGCTCATCGCGCGGAGCCCTCGAGCGTCTCGACCAGGACGTCCAGCCGGGAGCTGATCACCTCGAGCCGGCGACCGAGCCAGTTGGCGCCGATGAGAGCCGGGATGGCGATGCAGAGGCCGATCATGGTCGTGCTGAGCGCCAGGCCCACCCCGCGGGTGAGCGTGGCGGCGTCGGGTAGACCCTGCGCCGGGAAAAGCGTGGCGAGGCCGGTGACGGTGCCGAGCAAGCCAAGCAGGGGCGCGGCGGCGACGATGCTGTCGAGCCAATGCAGCCCGCGCTGGAGGCGGACGATTTCGGCGCGGGCGTGGGCCTTGAGGGCTTCACCGGTGGCGCCTTCGGACCAGCGACGGACGAGTCGACCCGCGGGGGTGATGGCGAGCTCCGGGTCGAGGTTGGCCGCGCGACCGGCGCGGACCGCCGCCAGCAACGCTTCCGGTGCGACGCTGCCGGGGCGGAGCACCCAGGCCCGCTCCAGGAGCAGGAAGAGGGCCGCCAGCGAGCAGAAGCCCAGCGGCCAGAGGAAGATGCCCGCGCCTTCGATCAAGGTTTGCACGGTCCGGAGCCTGTGGGGACGCCGGGAGTCCGCAAGCCCAGGAAGGCGTTCAGAGCAACGCGGCCGCTTCCTCGTCCGCCAGCCAGGTGACCTTCGCCGACCAGGCGCGCAGGACCTGCCCGGGGTGCGTGGCCGGGGCGAGGTCGCCTTCGCAGACGGCCCGCAGCGCCGCCGCCTTGGACTTACCGTTGACCAGCACCACGATGGCACCGCATTGGGCGAGGCCCGCCTCGGTGATCGTGAGGCGCCAACCGCGGCCGGGCCATTCGGTGGCGGCGAACCGCGGGAGACCCGGGGCCCCAATCAAAGGGCAACCGGGCCACAGGGAAGCGATGTGGCTGTCGTCGCCCAGGCCCAGGACGCAGAGGTCGAAGGCGCGGCGGGGGGAACGGCGCGTCCAGGCGTCATCGTAGGCCTCGGCCGCGACGGCGGGCGTGAACTCGGTGGGCCAAGGGTGGCGGCGCAGGGCGGGCACGCCCAGCGGGTCGAGCAGGCCGCGGGCGGCGTGGCCGAAGTTGGAGTCGTCGGACCGGAGCGGCACGCAGCGTTCGTCGCTCACGTGCCAGTCGGTGCGGAGTAGGGTCTCGAAGGACAGCGCCGACTGGGCGCGGGCCCAGGCGTAGAAGGCCTTGGGCGTGGAGCCGCCGCTGAGGCCCACGGACACCGGGCGGGCGGACACCTGGGCGTTGAGGCGGCGGGCGAGCTCGGCGAAGGCGGCGTCGCGGGGCAGGACGTGGACGTCGCCGGCGAGCGTGGGGATGAGACGGGCCATGGGGGAGAGGATAGAGGGCCGGAGGACAAGAGGACAAGAGGACAAGCGGGCGCCCGCGGCGGGCGGCGGGAAGCCGACTGAGACCGAAGCATAACCGGGGCCACCGGCAGGGGCACGACGGCCCCAACAAAAAGGGCGTCCTTGCGGACGCCCTTGATTTCCCGGCCCTCCGGTCACCAGGCCCTCGGGCCCTCGAGTCAGGTTTACTGGCAGGCCTCGCAGGTGCCGCCGTTGCGCATCGCCTCGATCGAGCAGGCGTTCTTCTCCTCGGCGGTATACTCCAGCTTCGCGGCCTTCGGGGCCTTCTCCACCGTGGCCTTCTCGATATTGGAGGCGCCGAGGGTGCGGAGGTAGTAGGTCGTCTTGAGGCCGGTGCGCCAGGCGTGCTGGTACATATGCGAGAGCATCTTCAGGTCCGGGGTCGGCAGGAAGAGGTTCAGCGACTGCGCCTGGTCAATCCACTTCTGGCGGCGGGCGGCGGCGTCGATGAGCCACTTGTTCTCGATGGTGAAAGCGGTCAGGTACTTGTCCTTGATCGCCTGCGGAATCTCGGGGATGTCCTTGAGCTCGCCGTCGAAGTACTTGATCTGCTGCATCATGTCCTGGCTCCAGAGACCCAGCTTCTTGAGGTCGCGCACCAGGTAGCCGTTGAGCTCGGTGAACTCGCCGGACAGGTTGCTCTTCACGAAGAGGTTCTTGTAGGTCGGCTCGATGCAAGGCGAGCTGCCGACGATGTTGGAGATCGTGGCGGTCGGGGCGATCGCGAGGACGTTGGAGTTGCGCATGCCCTGCTTGGCAATCTTGGCGCGCACCGGAGCCCAGTCCATGCGGCCACCGCGCTTGACCTCGATCGGCTCGCCACGCTCGCGCTCGAGGAGGTCGACGGTGTCCTGCGGGAGGAGGCCGCGGTCCCACTTGGAGCCCTTGTAGGAGCTATAGGTGCCGCGCTCGGCGGCGAGGTCGGCGGAGGTGTCGTACGCGTAGTACGCGACGGCCTCCATGATCTCGTCGTTGAACTCGACGGCGGCCTCGCTGGCGAAGGAGATGTCGCGGCGGTAGAGGCAGTCCTGCAGACCCATCACGCCCATGCCGACCGGGCGGTGGCGCAGGTTGGAGATCTCGGCGGCCTTGGTCGGGTAGAAGTTGATGTCGATGACGTTGTCGAGGGCGCGGACGGCGACCGTGACGGTCTCGCGCAGCAGCGCGTGGTCGATGCTGCCGTCGGCCTTGAGGTGGGAGTCGAGGACGACGGAGCCCAGGTTGCACACGGCGGTCTCCTCGGCGCTCGTGTTGAGCGTGATCTCGGTGCAGAGGTTGGAAGAGTGGATGACGCCCACGTGGTCCTGCGGGGAGCGCACGTTGCACGGGTCCTTGAAGGTGATCCACGGGTGGCCGGTCTCGAAGATCATGCCGAGCATCTTCTTCCAGAGCTCGATCGCCGGCAGTTCCTTGCCGAAGATCTTGCCTTCCTTGGCGAGGGCCTCGTAGGCGACGTAGCGACGCTCGAAGTCGGCGCCGAAGGTCTCGTGCAGGTCGGGGACCTCGTTGGAGAGGAAGAGCGTCCAGGACTGGCGGTTCTTCAGGCGCTTCATGAACAGGTCGGGGATCCAGTTCGCCGTGTTCATGTCATGCGTGCGGCGGCGGTCGTCGCCCGTGTTCTTGCGGAGCTCGAGGAAGTCCTCGATGTCGTTGTGCCAGGTCTCGAGGTAGGCGCAGCCGGAGCCGCGGCGCTTACCGCCCTGGTTGACGGCGACCAGCTGGTCGTTGTGGAGTTTGAGGAAGGGGATGATGCCCTGGGACTCGCCGTTGGTGCCCTTGATGTAGGAGCCGGTGCCGCGGACGGAGGTCCAGGAGCCGCCGAGGCCGCCCGCCCACTTGGAGAGGAAGGCGTTCTCCGCGATGCCGCGGATCATGATGGACTCGATGGTGTCGTTGACCTGGTACAGGTAGCAGGACGAGAGCTGGCTGTGGAGCGTGCCCGCGTTGAAGAGCGTCGGGGTCGAGCTGCAGAAACGGCGGGACTTGTAGAGCGCGTGCAGGCGGATGATCCAGTCCTCGCGATTCTTCTCCTCGCGGAGGAAGAGGCCCATGGCGACGCGCATCCAGAAGAACTGGGGCGTCTCGAGGCGGCGGGCCGGCTTCACCGTCTTGTCGATGATGAGGTAGCGGTCGTACATCGTCTGGACGCCGAGGAGCTCGAAGTCGAGGTCGGCGGCCGGGTCGAGGGCGGCGGCGAGCTTGGCGAGGTCGTACTTGCGCAGATCCGGCGAAAGACGGCCGATGGCGATGCCGCGCTCGACGTAGGCGGCGAACTTCGCGCGGTGGAACTCCTTGAGCTGGGCGACGCCGTCGCGGACGATGCTCCAGCCGAGGACCTCCTCGTAGATGTAGGAGAGGCAGATGCGGGCGGCGAACTTCGCGAAGTCGGCGTCGACCTCGACAAGGCTCTTGGCGTTGAGCTCGATGGTCTTGCGGAGGTCGGCCTCGGTGATCTCGTTGAAGAGGCCGCGGCGCAGCTCGGCCTCGATCTCATCGGCGGTGCGGACGAGCTCGAGCCCGACGGCGGCGAAGGCGATGCGCTTGCGCAGTTCCTCGCCGTTCCAGAGGTAGGTGGAACCGTCGCCGGCCTTGACGAGGATCAACGACTCCTGGCGGTCGTCGACGACGGGCGGCTGGGCGGCCTGCTCCTCGCGGACGCGGGTGCGGTAGGCGCGGTAGAGGATGTAGTTCTGGGCCACCTTGTAGTGCCCCTGGCGCATCAGCTCTTCTTGGACGAGGTCTTGGACCTCCTCGATACCGATGATGGCTTGGCCGAGGTCCGCGACGCGGCGGGTGACGCCGGCGGCGACGCGCTCCGCGGGGGCCGCGTCGACGTCGAGGGAGAGGAAGGCCATGCGCACCGCGACGGCGATCTTCTCGGGAATCCACGGGACGACATGGCCGTTGCGACGCATGAGGCGGGTGGTCACGGCCGGGATCGCGCCAGCGACGGGGACGGCGGGACCGCGGGAGAAGAGCAGGCTCTTGGCCACGTCGTGGCGATTGTAGCGCACGAGGGCGTCCTCGATGGCCTGGAGCATCACGGCGTCGGCGACCTGGACGCCGGAGAGGCGGTGCACGACGTCGCTGGCGACGGCGGCGACGAACTGGCGGTTGGCCTCGGTGAAGATTTCCTGCTCCTGCCGGGCGACGAGGAGGTCGGTGAGGGCCGCGCCGACGATGTCGGCGACCTGGGCGGCGTCGAGGCCGGCAGGGGCGGCGGCGCCGGCGGCGACGGCGGGCAGCGATTCACGCCAGTTGAAGCGCGGCTTGGCGGCGGCGGGGGAGCGGACGGCGTTCTTGAGGGCGATGTCTTCGCGGAAAAAAGGGAGTTCGGGTTTCATGCGGGAGAAAAGGAGGGGGGCGGGGAAGCGGGAGGTAATGGCGCTGGCGGGGGCCGGCGCAGGGTGGTGGATTGGGTGGTGCTAGGGGGAAGCGTAAACAGGAAACGTGCCAGTCCCGGGCGCGGAGGGGGTAACGCCCGGAAACCGACGGCGGTGCTCAGAGTTCGTCGTCGTTGACGGTGCCGAGCGCGCCTTGCTTCTGGTACTCGGTGACGCGGCCTTCGAAGAAGTTCTGCTCCTTCTTGAGGTCCATCATCTCGGAGAGCCAGGGGAAGGGATTGACGGTCTCGGCGACCAAGGGATCGAGGCCGCAGTTGCGGAGACGACGGTCGGCGATGAAGTCGATGTACAGCTCGAACTCCTTGGAGGAGAGGCCGAGGCCGTTGAGGGGCAGGCAGTCACGGATGAAGTCCTTCTCGAGCGTCACGGCGGTGGCCATGAGCTGGCGGAGCTCCTCCTTGAACGCGGGGGTCCAGATGTCGGGGTTCTCCTTGACGAGCTCGGCGAGCAGGTTGCGGAAGAGGTCGATGTGGTTGGACTCGTCGCGCAGCGTGTAGCGGAACATCTGGCCGATACCAGGGAACTTGTTCTGACGGGCGAGCGAGAGCACCATGCCGAAGAGGCCGTAGAACTGAGTGCCTTCCATGCACTGTCCGAAGAGGAAGATGTTATGGGCGAGCGCCTGCTTGTCCTCGAGCTTGGTCAGGTCGAGCTTGCGACGCAGCGCGCGGGAGTTGTTGACGACGAAGGACGCCTTCTTGGCAATCGTCGGGATGTCCTCGAACATCGCCTCGCACTCGTGCGGGTTGATGCCGAGCGAGGAGATCATGTAGACCAGCGAGTCGGCGTGGATGTTCTCCTCGTGGGCGTGGCGGCCGAGGACGAGCTTGAGCTCGGGCGCGGTGACGACCTCGCGGACGACGTGGATGATATTGTCGCCGACGATGCCCTCGGCGGCGGAGAAATAACCGATGGCCATCTTGACGATCCAGCGGTCGATCTCGCTGATCTGGCCGGTCTGGTCGCGCCATTGCTCGCAGTCCTTCTGCATCGGGATGTCCTCGGGCTCCCAATGGTTGTTCTTCATCGTCTTGTAGAGATCGTAGGCCCACTGGTACTTCAGCGGCAGGATGTTGAAGAACATGGTCTCGCGACCGTTGATGACGCGCTTGTTGGCGAAGGCCTCCTCGGCCTTCGTCTTATCGAGGACGAAGGACTTTGGGCCGACTTTGATGGTGATGATTTCCATGGGCTGGAGAGTGGGGGGAAAAGGGGGTGGTTGGCGCCGGGGCCGGCCGCCTTGGAAGTGGTATGAGTGGGAGATAATACTAGATGTAGGGGCTGCAAATGAAAATCTCCGCTACATCTAGTGTTAATGCACAAACCTTTGTCCTACGGGGACTTGGGTAAATAACTTTATTCACAGGGGTGGTTTTTGACGGTTTTTTGATGAGAAATCACCCCAGGAAGCGGATGGGCACAAAATCCGAGGATTTCCTGAGGGGCAAACGCCAGTTGTTGGTCTTGCTCACGGCCAGGCGGAGGCGGGGGCGGGCCGGGATTGCGGAAGCCCCGATAATCGGCACGTTCCTGCCCATGCCCCCCGAAGCCGCCCCGCTCCCGCCCCGCCCCGCCCTGCTCGCGGATAGCTGGTCCCCTGAGGCGCTGGGGCGCGAGGGCTGGCGCGGCGGCCTCCAGGCGGCCTGGCGCGTCGCGGCGACGTGCGCGCACGGCGTGCGCGACAACCACCTGCCGCAGCAGGCGGCGGCGCTGACCTACTACACGCTGATGTCGCTCGGCCCGCTGCTCGCGCTGGCGCTGACGATCTCGGGATACATCCTCTCGCGCACCACGGAGCAGGGCGACAACCCGGCGAAGCGCGCCATCGTCGCGGCGATCGAGTACGTCGCGCCGCAGACCATCGCGCAAGCCTCCACCCCGGGCCACCACGCGACGTTGCGCGAGATCAACACCAACCTCGACCAGATGGTCGACCGGCTCCTCGCGAACGCGGCGAGCGGCCAGGCGGGCGTGATCGGGCTCGTCCTCATCCTCGCCTTCGCCGTGCTCATGCTGAGCCGCGTCGAGGACGCGCTGAACGGCATCTGGGGGGTGCGGTTCGGGCGCAGCTGGCGCGACCGGTTCGCCAACTACCTGCTCTTCCTCGTGCTCTTCTTCCTCGTCGGCGCGACCACGCTCACGATGCTCTCGGCGGCCTCGCTCGCGGGCGCCGTCGGCCAAGGGACGACGTGGCTCTCCGGCCACCTGTCGGCGCTGCCCGGGGGCGCCGCGCTCGTCGCCTTCATCGGCGGGAGCGGCCCGTTCTTGCTGTCAATCGCCCTCATGACGGCGGCGTTCGCGGCGTTCAACCGCATGATGCCGAACGTCCGCGTGCGCTGGAGCGCCGCGCTGCTGGGCGGCCTCGCGGTGGCCCTGCTGATCGTGCTGAACCATGCGCTCGCCGCGCTTTACGTCGGCAAGGTGACGCAATTCCAGAGCCTGTACGGGGAGCTGAGCATCGTACTCGTGCTCATGTTCGGCCTGTACCTCACGTGGCTCTTCATCCTGCTGGGCGGCCAGCTCGCGTACGCCTTCCAGTACCGCCGGGCGCTCGCACGCCACAAGGCCTGGGAGAGCCTGAGCCACCGGGCGCGCCGCACGCTCGCCTTCATCTGCGTCGCCGAGACCCTGCGCCGCTACAACGCGGGCCGCCCCGGCCCGACGGCGGAGGACATCGCCGCCGCCGCGCGCGTCCCCGCGATGGTCAGCGAGGACTGCCTCCTGATGCTGCGCGACGCCAATCTCCTCGCGAGCGAGAGCCGCACCGGCGGACACAAACCTGCCCGGCCGATAGAGAACATGACGGTGGGCGAGCTCTGGTCCTTGGTCGACCTCCACACCGTCAATCGCAGCGGCGAGCCCGACCTGCGCTCGGATCCGGCGGCCCGCGAGCTGGCCGGAATCGAACGCTCCCTGATGGCCACGCCGGACTCGCGCCTGACGCTCGGCGAACTGGCGGCCCGCGCCTGAGCCGGATGCGACGCCGGCGCTTCGCCCAACTGCTCGCCCTCGCGCCCTGGGCCCGGGCGGCCGACGGCGCGCGCAACCCCCGGCACCGCGTGGTAATGCTGGGCGTCGCGCATGCGCACGCGGCGGGCAAGTTGGCCGCCCTCCGCGCCCTCCCCGATCGTTTCGAGGTGGTCGGGGTAGCCGAAGCCGACCCCGCCCTCCGGGCAACCGCCCAGCGGGCGCGGACCTACGAAGGTCTCGCGTGGCGCACGGAGGCGGAATGGCTCGCCGACGCGACAATCGCGGCCGTGGCGGTCGAGACGACGTTGGCTGACTCCACGCCGACGGCGCTACGGGCCCTGCGGGCCGGCAAGCACGTGCACCTCGACAAGCCCGGGGGCGTCGACCCTGAGACCTTCGCGGCGATGCGCCGAGAAGCGGAGCAACGGCGCCGGCAGGTGCAGATGGGGTATATGCTCCGGCATAATCCTGGCCTGCGCCTGGTCCGGGAGGCCGTCACGGCGGGCTGGCTGGGCAAGATCACCGGCTATGATGCCGGGATGGGCAAACAGGCCGGCGCCGGCCTGCGCCGGGCGCTCCTGACCCATCCGGGTCACGGCATGATGGAACTGGGCTGCCACCTCGTGGACCTGACCGTGACGTTGCTCGGGGTGCCGAGCGCGGTCCGGGCGGAGGCCGAGCGGACGGGGTCCGACGACCTGCCCGACCGGCAGCGCGCCTCGCTGCGCTACGTATGGGGCGAGGCGACCTTGAGCTGCGACCATGCGGATGCGACCGCGCGGCGCTGGGTGACGATCACCGGGACAAACGGCACCATCCGCGTCCCCTCCCTGGAAGGCAACGTGGTGCACCTGGAACTGGCCGCGGCCGCCGGGCCGTACCCGCGAGGCATGACCTTGCAGCGGCCCGCGGGCGAGGGACGCTATGACGGGGAATTGCGGGAACTGGCGGACCTGATCGAGGGAGCGCCCGCCCGCTGGGACGCAGCCCACGATATCGCCGTCCACGCCGTCACCCGCCGGGCCGCCGGCCTGGCCTGAGCAGCCGGGCGACGCGCCGGCGGACCGCGAGGTCCGTAAATGAGGGGACCCCGGCCTCCTTGCGGAGACCGGGGTCCGTGAACCTGGCGATGACCTACTCTCGCACAGCAGCGGGGCTGCACTACCATCGGCGGCTACATGCTTAACTGTCGTGTTCGGGAAGGGAACGAGTGTTTCCATGTGCCCATGATCACCAGAATGTGTCCTCGGGTAGCTCTCGTTGATGGGTGATCATGAGATGGTTTTCGCCAGGGGCGAGCTACCGTCATCGGAAAATTTTAGACAGTTTGCGCATAATTTGAATTACTCTTTGTGCAATGCTATCGGCCTAGACGTCCTTTGAGACGGCTAAGAAGCCAATTGCAGATCAATCGAACATTAGTATCGCTAGACTCAACATATCGCTACGCTTACATCTGCGACCTATCAACCAGGTGGTCTACCTGGGTTCTATAGGGAGATCTTATCTTGGGAAAGGCTTGGCGCTTAGATGCTTTCAGCGCTTATCCGTTCCATGCTTAGCTACCCGGCGGTGCCACGGACGTGACAACCGGAACACCAGA
>CAIRWP010000139.1 GCA_903882335.1 uncultured Opitutia bacterium
AGACGGGCGGGTCGAGCTCGCGGGCGAGCGCGGCGGTCACGGCGGGGCCGGGCGGGCGGGGGCGCAGGCCGGCGAGGGCGCTTTCGAGGTCGTGGTCGGGGTCAGTCATGGGCGCGGGCGGTGATGAGTTTGCGGAGGGCCTCCATGGCATAGCGCCACCGGGAGGCCGCGGTGTTCGGGGAAAGCTGCAATTGTTCGCCGATCTGATCGAAGGTGAGCGCGCCCCAGACCTTGAGGACGACGACCTCGCGCTGCTCGGCGGGCAACAAGGGCAAGGACTGGGCGAGCGCCTGCAGCCGCGGGTCGGCCTCCGGCTCAAACCAAGCCACCGTCTCGGTCTCGGCCGCGACGGCCTTCTCGCGGATCCCGCGTCGGTCGGTGCGCCGCAGGAGGTCGAGCGCGGCCCGGCGGATCGAGGTCACCACGAGGGCGTTCGGATCGCCGGGCAGGTGACGTTGGTGTTTCCAAAAGCGAACAAACGCCTCCTGCACGACATCGTCCGCATCCGCCTCGGAGCGAGTCCACTGGCGCGCGATGAGCCGGAGCCGGGCGCCGTGCTCGGCGAACCAGGCCCGCCAATCCTGATCGGCATGGGCATCGGGCATGAACGGGTGATACGAGGAAGCGAGGCCGAGGGCGGGTTTTGTCTACCTAGGATGATTCTGACCGCCGCCCCTATCTGGTCAAAGCAGTTGCGAACCTTGAAACAGCTCCCTAACTCGGCCCTAGATGCCCGCCCAACCCGCCCAACCCCCCGCCAACGGCCTTTTCCGGTCGCTGATCCGCTGGTTTGACGCCGACCACATCCCGGAAGGGCTCGAGGCGCTGCAGAACACCCCCAAGAAGGTCGACTGGCCCCGCAGCCTCCCCTTCGTCGTGTTGCACCTGGCGTGCTTCGCGGTCCTCTGGGTGGGCGTCAGCCCCATCGCCGTCTGGACGGCGGTCGGCCTGTACTTCGTCCGGATGTTCGCGATCACCGGCTTCCTGCACCGCTATTTCTCGCACAAGACCTATTCCACGTCGCGCGCCTTCCAGTTCATCATGGCCGTGTGGACCGCGACCGCCGTGCAGCGCGGAGCCCTCTGGTGGGCCTGCACGCACCGCCACCACCACAAGCACTCCGACGAAGAAGAGGACAAGCACTCGCCCGTGGTCGACGGCTTCTGGTGGTCGCACATCGGCTGGATCACCTCGAAGAAGAATTTCCCGACGGACTACGCGAAGATCCCCGACCTCGCGAAATACCCCGAGCTCGTCTTCCTGAACCGCTTCGACGTCCTAGTCCCGCTGCTGGCCGCGGCCGCGACCTACGGCGCCGGCGCCTGGCTGGGCGCCCACGGTTACGATACCAACGGCCCGCAGCTGCTGGTCTGGGGCGTGATCTCGACCGTCGTCCTGTTCCACGGGACCGCCTGCATCAACTCGCTCGCGCACGTCTTCGGGAGCAAGCGCTTCCAGACCACCGGCGATGAATCGCGGAACTCCTTCCTGCTGACCCTCATCACCCTGGGCGAGGGCTGGCATAACAACCACCACCGCTACCAGGCCACGACGAAGCAGGGCTTCTACTGGTGGGAGTTCGACCCGACCTACTACGGGCTCAAGGTGATGTCGTGGCTGGGCCTGATCTGGGGCCTCAAGGGAGTGCCCGCCTCGATTTACGAGGAGGCTGCGCAGACCAAGGCCGCCGCTTCGCCGCGTGCGTGAACGAATCGCCATCGTCGGCGCCGGCGTGAGCGGCCTCGGTTGCCTGCGCTTCCTGCGCGCGCACCACGACGTCACCCTCTTCGATCCGGACACCCGCCCCGGCGGCCACGCGCACACGATCGACGTCACCGAACCCGGCACCGGGCGTGCCCTGCCGATGGACACCGGCTTCATGGTGTTCAACGAGGTCACGTACCCGCACCTCTGCCGGCTGTTCAAGGAGCTCGGCGTGCGGCCGAAGCAGACTTCGATGTCCTTCGCGGTCCGCCATGACCCGACGGGTCTCGAGTGGTGCGGCAGCTCGCTGAACCACTTGTTCGCGCAGCGCCGCAACCTGCTGAGCCCGCGCTTCTGGAAGCTACTCTGGCAGATCAACAAGTTCAACGGCCTCGCCAAGACCGGGTGGCGCTCCGCCGAGGCGGAGACGACCTCGCTGCGCGACTGGTGCGCGCGCCACGGGCTCGGCCAGGACTTCCTCGACCTCTACCTCATCCCGATGTCGGCCGCGGTGTGGTCGACCCCGGCGGAGAAGATGCTCGGCTTCCCGGCCGCGGCGCTGATGCGTTTCTTCCACAACCACGGCTTCCTCGGCCTGGACACCCAGCACCCGTGGCTGACGCTCGAAGGCGGCTCCCGGACCTACGTCGAGGCGCTGCTGAAGGCGCACCCGGCGGACTTCCGCTTCGGCCAAGGCGTCACCGCGCTCCGCCGCGAGGGCGCGCAAGCGGTCGTCACCACGGACCGGGGCGAGGAGCGCTTCGACCGCGTGATCCTCGCCGCGCACGCGCCGACCTCGCTTCGGCTCCTGACCGACGCCGACGGCGAGGAGCGCCGGCTGCTCGGGGCGTTCGCGTACAACCAGAACGACGCGATCGTGCACACGGACACCGCTCCCCTGCCCCGCGCGACCAAGGCCCGTTCCTCCTGGAACTACCGCACCTGGGCCAAGGACGGCGGGCTGGCGACGTCGACGCATTACTGGATGAACTCGCTGCAGGGGCTCACCGACAAGGGCGACTTCGTGGTGACGATCAACCACGCCGATCAGGTGGATCCCGCGAAGGTGATCCGCGTGATCCCGACGGAGCACCCGCTGTTCTCGCTCGAGGCCGTCGCGGCCCAGGCCGAGCTGCCGGCGCTCAACGCGCGCGCCGGCGCCCGCGTCCACTTCGTCGGTGCCTGGCAACGGTACGGCTTCCATGAGGACGGCCTATGGTCCGCGCACCGCCTCTGCGCGCAGCTCCTCGGCCGCGACCCCTGGGACGCCTGATCAGAACTTCACCCCGACCGCGGCGCGCTCGAAGCCGGTCGCGGCGAACAGGGCCGCCGGCTCCATCCGGAGCAGGTTCGCCACGTAGCGGTCCGGCACGCGCTCGAGGCGGGTGTTGTGGAAGGTGGCGCTGTCGTTGTAATAGTTCCGCGCCAGCGCGATGCGCTGCTCGGTCTCCACGAGGTTGCGCTGGAGTTCGCCGAAGGACGCCCGCCCCTGGAGCTCCGGGTAAGCCTCGGCCAGCGCCAGCAAGGTCGGCGTGAGCGCCTGCGTGCGGCCGCCGGCGGCGGCCTGGGCGCGGAGCGCGGCGATCGCCGTCTGCAATCGCGCCTCGTGGTCGCGATACCCCTGGACACAGGCCACCAGCGGCGGGATCAGGTCGGCCCGCCGCTTCAGCTGCACGTCGATGAGCGACCAGGCCTGTTGGACGCGCAGCCGCAGGCCGACGAGGCTATTGTACACCATCCAGAACCAACCGGCGATCCACGCCAGCAAGTAGGCGAAGCCGCCCCACCACGGCGCGGCGCCGCGGAAGCCGACCTCGGTGCCGGCGAGCAGGCAGGTGGCGACGACGGCGAGCAGGCCACCCAGCACGCACCAGGTCCAGTAGGCCCCTTCGCGGCCGGCGCTCAGGTCGCTCTCCTTTCGCGGGCTGATGATGAACATCTCCGCGCGCGGGTCTTCGGCGATCTCCGCCGCGACAATGTCCGTGCGTTCGCGGGCGCGACCGCGCACGAACAACCGCGTACCGATGGGCATGCCCCGCTCGAAGTACCGGCGACGTCCCGTCGAATCGTCGATCGACTCGGACGGACCTTTCTCATGGTAGAGCACGTCGCCGCGGTAGGCCGACGTCGAGAATAGCGTGAGCAGCTCAATCTCGGCGCCCTTGGGCCGAATCCAGACATACCCCGTCTCGTCCTGGATGTAGAAGCCGGAGGATTCGCCGCCGTCGGCGACCGTGGTCCAGCCGCTGCGCAGGACGCGCCGCGTGCGGGTCTTCCCGTCCTTATCGGTGTAGGTCTCCGTCTCCCAGCGCTCCCACTCCTCCTCGATGCTCCAGCGATAGATCGCGCAGGGCTGGCCGGAAAGGTAGGCCGTGAACGGCTCGCTCAGCACGCAGGCGCCCTCGATCTCGACCTCCCCGATGAAGACCCCGAGGGCCTTGGAGACTGGGGTGTCGTCGAGCAGGCGTTGCTTGCGGCCGGCCCGCATCCCCAGCCACAGCATCCCAAGGGACAAGGCCACGGAGGCCGCGCCGAGGGTCTGGGGGTCGGACGACATCGCAGAAAGGTATGCCGCCGGGGCAACGGAAAGCAAGCGAGCCGATAAGCCCCCGCCACGCTTGCGCCCACGGGTCTTCGTCCCCACTTTCGCCGCGTGGCCCGACTCTACGACGCGGAGGTGATGCACGCCCGGCTCTGGCCGAAGGCGCACCGCTTCACGCACACGGCCTTCGCCTGCGCGGTGGAACCGGTGGAATTCAAGGACCTGGGCCGGGGGCGCTGGCTGCTCGGCCGCCGCTGGTCGCCCTACGCGTTCCGCGACCAGGACTTCCTCCCGGCCGCCCCGCTCTTCCAGCCGGAAGGGACGCCGCAGTCCTTCGGCGCTTCGCCAGCCGACCTCGAGGCGCGGGTGCGCGCGTTCTGCGCGGCGCAAGGCGAGCCCCTGCCGCCCGAGGCCCGGGTGACGCTCGTGGCGATGCCGCGCGCGTTCGGTAAGTCCTATAACCCGGCGAGTTTCCTGCTGGTGACGGTCGGGGGCGAACTACGTTGCGGGATCGCGGAAGTCCACAACACCTTCGGCGAACGCAAGGCCTGGTTCCTCGGCGCGGCCTGCCGACAGGTCGACGACGCCGGCCGGCCCTGCCTGCGCTTGCGCACGCCCAAGCGTTTCTACGTGTCGCCCTTCTCCGGCCTCGACACGGAATTCGAGTTCACGCTGCGTCTGCCGGACGCGCGGCTCGCGGTCGGTGTCGACCACTACGAGGGCGGGCGGCTCACGCTGGTCAGCGCCTGGACCGGCCGCGAGGTGCCCTGCACCGACGGGCGTCTGCTCTGGCTGACGGCCAAGACCCCCTTCCTCATCCTCAAGGTCGTCGCGCTGATTCACCTGCACGCCGCCTGGCTCTGGCTGGTGAAAAAACTTCCTTTCCGCCGCAAGGGGGATGACATCCCCCTCCAGCGCAACCTGCGCCACCCCACCCCCGAACTGACCCGCCCTTCATGAGCCAGCCTTCCCTCGCCCGCCGCCTCGTCCTGAACGAGCTGGCGAAACTCCGCCGGGGTCGCCTCATGCTCCGCCTGCCCGAGGGCGCGGAACTCGTCTTCGGCGACCCTGCGGCCACCGGCGGCGCCCGCCTCGAGATCGGCGACGAGAACGCCTTCCGCCGGATCATGCTCGCGGCGGACATCGGGCTGACCGAGGGCTACATGGAGGGCGAGTGGCATTCGCCGGACCTCAATGCTCTCATCGGCTTCTTCATCGAGAACATCGACCAGACCCCGGGCATGTCCGGCTCGGCCCGCAAGGCCCTCGGCGTCGGCCTGTTCCGGATTGCCGACCGCCTCGGCCACCTCCTGCGGCCGAACGACAAGAAGACCGTCCGCCGCAACATCTCGGAGCACTACGACGTCTCCAACGATTTTTTCCGCCTCTGGCTGGACCCCTCGATGATGTACTCGTCCGCCCGCTGGGAAGGCGCGACGACGCTCGAACAGGCCCAGGCCAACAAGAACGAGTCCCTCTGCCGGTTCCTGCAGCTTAAGCCCACCGACCACGTCATCGAGATCGGCACCGGCTGGGGCGGCTGGGCCCTGCACGCGGTCAAGCACCACGGTTGCCGCGTCACTTCGCTCACCATCTCGCAGGCCCAGCATGACCTAGCGGTCGAGCGCATCAAGGCCGCCGGCCTCTCGGACCGCATCACCGTCAAGCTCGAGGACTTCCGCGACCACCAGGGCACTTATGACAAGTGCGTCTCCATCGAGATGATGGAAGCCCTCGGCGACAAGTACCTGCCGCCCTTCTGCGCCTCCATCGGCCGCCTGCTCAAGCCGGACGGCATCGCCGCGTTCCAGTACATCACCTGCCCGGACAGCCGCTACGCGCAGTTCCGCGACGGCGTGGACTTCATCCAGAAGCACATCTTCCCCGGCTCGCTCCTCCTCTCCATCAATCGCGTCGGCGCGCTGATGACCTCGGAAAGCGGCTTCCAGCTGGAGCGCCTCGAGGAATTCGGCCTCGATTACGCCCGGACCCTTGACGCCTGGTGTCAGACCTTCGAGACCAAGCTCGACGTCATCCGCGCGATGGGCTTCGACGACCGCTTCATCCGCAAGTGGCGCCTCTATTTCCGCTACTGCCAGGCCGCCTTCGAGCACCGCAACATCGGGGTCGTCCAAGCCGTCTACGTCCGCCCGAATCGGAAGGGTTGAGCGCGAGGCGAAGCCTCGCGAGGGGACAAGCGGGCAAGGTGACACGTGGACAAGGGGAAGTGATGAGGAAGGATTGCCTTCAGGTAGGGACCAGCGTCCCTGCTGGTCCGTGTCAGCGATGCGCGGACGAGCGGGTTGAGTCATGGAAGAGTACGGAGTACTGATGACGGAGTACGGATAAGACCGTTGCCCCGAAACGCCCCCTAACCACCCATCCCCTACAACCTGCACTCTATAATCCGTACTCTGTACTCCGTACTCCTTCCCCTGTCCCTTCCCCTGACCCTGTCTTCCGCACTTCCCAGCCCCATCCCTATCCCTACCCCTCCCTCATTTGCCTTTTCCCATCTTCCCCTCACCCTCAACGCCATGAACTCCCGCCGCGCCATCGCCCTTTATTTCGTCCTCGTCCTCGCCGCCATGACCTGGGTGTCGTGGTATGCCTCGACCGCGCCGACGATCACCTCGCTGCCGCAGTTCGCCGACCTCGTCAAAAACAAGGAAGGCATCAACGTGATCAAGGGCTACATCACCGTCTGCTCCGAGCCGTGGGGCCTCGCCACGATGTTCGACGCCTACTTCGGCTTCCTGGCCTTCTGGCTGTACGTCGCCTGGCGCGAACGCACCGTCGCCGCCCGCGCCGGCTGGCTCGTCGCCCTGTTGCTCCTCGGCAACTTCGCCATCGCCGCCTACGCCCTGCTCTGCCTCCGGGCCTCCCCCGGCGTGACCGACCTGGGCAAGGTCTTCTTCACCCGTAAGGCGGCCTGATGGGCCGGGTCGGCGACTGGCTGCGCCGCAAGGTGCGAGATCCGCTGGTCGCGGAGCTGCGCCAAGGCGTGACCCCGGAGGCGCTCGCCACCGCGGTCGCGACCGGCGGTGCGCTCGGCTTGCTCCCGTTCCTCGGGACGACCACGGCGGCCTGCGCGTTGGCCGGGCGCCTGGCGCGGTTGAACCACCTGGCGCTGCAGCTGACGAACTACCTGCTGGCGCCGGTCCAGCTCCTGCTGATCATCCCGTTCGTGCGGCTCGGCGAATGGCTGACCGGGGCGGAGCCTGTAGCCGTCGACCTCGCCACCATCGTCCGCGTCTTCACCGAGACGCCGGGGCTCTTCTTCCAGCGCTTCGGCCTCGCGGGACTGCATGCCGCCCTTGCCTGGGCCGTCGTCGTGCCCGCCCTCGCCTGGTTGCTGCGCCGCCTGCTCTTGCCGACCTTCCGCCGGCTGGCCACGCTGACTCCACGCCCATGACCACGCTACTCCTCGATTATACCCAGGCCATCCTGCTCTGGGCCCTCCTGCCCGGCCTGGTGCTCTTCGCGTTCACGTGGTTCGTCGCCCGTCGACTGGACAACTGGTCCATCGTCGACGTTGTCTGGTCCTACGGCTTCGCCCTGATCGCGGGCTTGCTGGTCTTCGTCGCCCCCGGTCCGTCGGGTTGGACCGCCTTCGCGTTGCATGCCATCTTCGTGGCCGCCTGGAGCCTGCGACTGGGGACCCACCTGGGCTGGCGTATCCTCGGCCACCTGGACCGGGAGGATGGTCGGTACCTGAAGATGCGCGCGACCTGGGGGGGCCGCATGGCCGCCAAGATGGCCGTCTTCTACGCGCAGCAGGCGGTCGCCCTGACGATCCTCGCCCTGCCCTTGCTCGCCTCCTGGACGGATTCCTGCGGCATCCGGACCATCCACTGGGTCGGAGCCGGGATTGTCGTCCTCGGCATGCTGACCGAGGCGACCGCGGACCTGCAACTGGCGCGGTTCAAGCAGGACCCGGCGCGGCGCGGGCAAGTCTGCGCCCAAGGCCTCTGGGGCTGGACCCGGCACCCGAATTACTTCGGCGAATGGTTAATCTGGGTCGGGTTCGCCTTGCTCAGCTGGACGCCGCTACTCCAGGGGATACCGGGCCTGCTCTGCGCCGGCGGGATGTACTACCTCCTGAACCACGTGACCGGCATCCCCCTGACCGAACAACAGCTGCTGACCTCGAAGGGGGCGGCCTACGCCGAGTACCAGACGCGCGTCCCGGCCTTCTGGCCCCGGCCGCCGCGAGCCTGATTTTTTGGCGGCGGCGGATTGCCTTGGGCCGGCGCTTCCCCACGTTCGGGGGCATGCCGCTGATCGACACCCTCATCGCGAAGGACGTCCTCCCCGATTCCGTGCTCCGCTGGGGCATCCGCCGTCTGCTCCGCCAGCGTCTCCGGGACGAGCGTCCGGACTCCGCCGCCGCGCGCTTCGCCCAGGTCGACGCCTTCGCCGCCGAGCTGCGCACGCTGCCGGTCGCGATCGAGACCAAGGCGGCCAACGAGCAACACTACGAGGTGCCGGCCGAGTTCTATAAGCTCTGCCTGGGGCCGCGCCTGAAGTACTCCTCGTGCTACTACGAGCTTGGCGGCGAGAGCATCGGTCAGGCCGAGGAGGCCATGCTGGCCCGCACCTGCGCCCGGGCGGAGCTCGCGGACGGCCTGGAAATCCTCGAGCTCGGCTGCGGCTGGGGCTCCCTCACCCTCTGGATGGCCGAGAAATATCCCAATGCCCGCATCACCGGGATCTCCAACTCCGCCTCGCAGCGCGCCCATATCGAAGGCGAATGCGCCAAGCGCGGCTTCCGGAACGTCCGGATCATCACCTGCGACATGAACGTCTTCGCCGCCGAGGCGGCACGCTTCGACCGGGTGGTCTCGGTCGAGATGTTCGAGCACATGAAGAACTGGGCGGAGCTGATGCGGCGCATCGCCGGCTGGCTGAAGCCCGGCGGCAAGTTGTTCTTCCACGTCTTCACGCACAAGGACATCGCCTACCACTTCGCGGCCAAGGACGGCACGGATTGGATGTCGCGCCACTTCTTCACCGGCGGCATCATGCCCTCCAACTGCCTCGCCAGCCGCTTCCAGGACGACCTCAAGCTGGAGCAACAGTGGGAGGTCGAGGGCCGCCACTACGGACAGACCTCGGAGCACTGGCTCCAGAACACCGACCGGCACCGCGAGGAGGTCCTGCGGATCTTCGCCCACACCTACGGCCCGGAGCGGGCCAAGGCCTGGCTGGCTAACTGGCGGGTCTTCTTCATGGCCTGCGCCGAGCTCTGGAACTACCGGGGCGGCGCCGAATGGATGGTCTGCCACTACCGCTTCGCCAAACGCGCGGGTTAAGTCCGCGTTTGCCACCGGCGGCGCGCCGCGTTTGCTCGGCCCCATGGAGAGCTACGAAGAGAACGGCGTGCCGATGGAACGGTGGCGGGTCGGCGCCTCGACCTACGAGACGTGCCTGACGCGTGGGGCGCGCCTGCTGCGCTGGCGGCTCGACGTCCCTTCCGGCCGTCGGGAGATCCTCTTCTGGCCCGAGGGCGCGCCGATGGACCTCGACAAGATCGGTCCCGTCCGCGGCGGCAACCCGATCCTCTTCCCCTTCATGGGGCGCAACTACGCCGACGGCGAGAAGTTCGCCTGGAAGGCGGCCGACGGCGTGAAGCGGCCCATGCCGCAGCACGGGTTCGCCCGCGACTCGGCCTTCACGATCGTCGACAGCGGCCCCCGGCACGCCGTGGTGCGCCTAGTGCCGGACGAGCGCGGCCGGCAGTGCTACCCCTTCGCCTACGACTTCCGTATCCGCTTCGATTTCCTCGAGCTCTTCCTCCGGATCACGTTCGAATTCGAGAACCGCGACGCGCAGCCGCTACCGTGGTGCGCGGGCCATCATTTCTACTTCACGTTGCCGTGGCATCCCGGCCTGGGCCGGCGCGACTACGTGGTGAAGATCCCGTCCAAGAAGCAGTGGCGCCACGCCGCCGACGGCAAGTTGGTGCCGTTCGCGGAGCTCAAGGGCCAGGCCGCGATCGGCTTCGACAACCCGCACCTCTCGGACTGCATCTTCACGAACCTCACGTCGGCCACGCTCACCTTCGGCCCCAAGTCCGGCGAGGAGGATATCACCGTCAAGGTGGGCGAGGAGCCGATCCCGGGCGCCTGGGCCAGCGTCGTCACCTGGACGCCCGACCCCGAGGCGCCGTATTACTGCGTGGAACCCTGGATGGGACCGCCCAACAGCCCCGAACATAAGCACGGGCTCCGTTTTGCGGAGCCCGGGCAGGTCGACACCTTCGTCACCGAGGTGTCCTTGATGTAAGCCTCGGCTTACTTGTTGCCGACGTTATTGCCGAGCGGGAGCTTGCCGGTCGACTTCTTCGCGGGGGTCGTCGGCTTGGCCGGGGCGACGGGGGTCACCGGGGTCAGGCCGGTGTCGATCGGGACGAGGATGGCCGGAGACACGGTGGCCGGGCCATCGGTCACGGGGCTCGGACCCTTCTTAGGGCCCATGCAGCCGATGAAGGCGAGGGAAAGGGCGGAGAAGACGAACAGTTTGCGTGCCATGGCGGGGGGTGTTTGTATGCTGGCACTTTACCCGGCATGACGACCCGCACAAGCGCAGATTCCAAGCTCCTCCTATTCGTCTGTACCGGTAATTTCTACCGCAGCCGTCATGCGGAGGCCCTCTTCAACTGGCATGCCGAGCGCCATGGGCTGGCCGCCCGGGCCTTCTCGCGCGGCCTGCTCACCTCCCTAGTGGCGGACGAGCCGACCCTGCTTTCGCGGGACACCGAACGCCGGCTGGGCGAGCTGGGCATCCCCCTCCATCATACCGGCGAGGCACCGACCCAACTGCGCAAGGAGGACCTCGCCCGGGCCTACCGGACCATCGCGCTCAAGCGCGACGAGCATCACGCCATGATGCGCCAGTCGCACCCGGAATGGGCGGACCGGATCGAGTATTGGACGGTCCACGACATCGACTTCCTAGAACCCGCGCACGCCCTGCCCCAGATCGAGGCGCGGGTCCTCGAGCTGGTCAGGGAGTTCGGCGGACCGGCCTGATCAGGCGGCCGAACCGGCGTCGGCCCGGCGCAGGGCCTCGAGGTGACCGGCGGCCTGGTTCAGCAGGGCGCGCAGCTCGACCATGGTCTCCTGGGCGACCTCGGCCTTGTTGGTCGCCGCTTCCTTGAGGCCCTCAGCCCGGAGCGCCAGTTCCTTGGCGAGCTCATGCGCGGTGGCGATAGTCTTGGCCTTCAACTCGCGGGTGCGGGCGTCGAGGCGATTGGCCAGGGAATCGATATCCTTGCCGAGGGTGAGGCTCTTCTCCTTGAGCTCGGCGGCCATGATGCGAGAATCGGGCACGCGGCGCAGGTCCTGGACGAGACCGACCCTGGAGAGGGTCCAGATGATCCACTTGGTCGGGTCGAACTGCCAGGGCTTCACGCCGTTGCGGTAGTCGTGCTGGAACTCGTGGTGGTAGTTATGGTAACCCTCGCCGAAGGTGAGGAGCGCGACGGCCCCGGAGTCGCGGGCGCTGTGGTTGGTCGAGTAAGGCTGGCGGCCGAACATGTGGCAGAGCGAGTTGATGCAGAAGGTGCCCTGCTGGACGACCACGGTGCGGAGGAGACCGGCGATGAGGAAGCAGGCCAGGGCGGTCATGCCGGGATTGGCGAAGCCGCGGGCGGTGGCGTAGGCCCAGCCGAGGATGGCGGGGGTCACGAAGCCCACGAAGAGGCCGATCCACTGGACGTACTTGTGCTGCCACATCACGAGGGGGTCGGCCTCGAGGTCCTTGACGTTGGTGACGGGCGGCTTCGGCTTGAGGCGGAAGAGGAGCCAGCCGATGTGGGCGTAGAAGAAGCCCTTGGAGATGTCATACGGATCCTCGTCCTCGTCCACGTGCTTGTGGTGGATGCGGTGGTCGGCCGACCAATCGAGGGCGGAGTTCTCGAAGGAGGCGGCGCCGAAGAGGAGCACGAACAGCTTGACCGGCCACTTGGCCTTGAAGGACAGGTGGGAGAAGAGCCGATGGTAACCCAGAGTGATGCCGAAACCGGTGGCGTAGTAGTAGAAGATGAACAGGGCCCAGATGAAGCCCCAGCCCTCGACGTTGTCGAACTGGGTCCAGAGGAACCAGGGCACGACGGTCAGGGAAAGCAGCGCCGTACCGATGAGGAACGACGAGGTCACCCATTCGATGCGGTAGATCGGGAAGTTTTTGAACTTCATGAAAATCCAAGTTGGCAACAAGGCCTGTTTTGGCGAGTCGAAACGACGAATGTCGGGCCGGCTATCCCGGCGGATTAACTGGCTTAATACCCCGCTTTTCGTGGACCGAAACGGCGTAATCCGCCTTAATCAGCCTGCGCTCCGAATCTTTCAATCCGCGGAACGACGGCGACCGAGCGCGTTCTTCACCGCGATGACGCGGACCGGCTCGCGCGTCTTCACCCAGACGTCCCGTTCCTTGAGTAGCTTAGAGGGCAGGCTCTGGCAGGCATCGCCAAAGGAAGTCACCGGCACGCGCTTACCTTTGGGGGAACCGTTGAAGGTCGAGGCCACGTCGAGGATCTTGTCCGAGACATCGCGCGGGTCGCCGTCCTCCGGGTACTGGACGACCCAGCCGGTGAGGTCCTTGGGCAGGCCGCCCTCGGGCTCGCTCACGAGAACCAGGAATTCCTTCTTCTGGGGCTTCTCGCGCTCGACCACATCCTCGGCGGCCGCCTCGCGGATTTGGTTGAGGATCGCGGCGGCGACGCGGACGTCCACGCCGTTCTCCTTGAGCACGCGTTGCACCAGCTCGATATCGACCTTGGCCATAGGCCCCCAAGAGAGGCCAACCCCGCCCCCGAGGGAAGCCGGAGTTATTCGCAACGCCGAGGGCGGCGTTACGAAGGGCTAGGGCTGGGGCTAGGGCTAGGGCTGGGGCTAGGTATTAACGTCCAGGCCTGATGGTTAACCTTTCCCTGACCCTGACCCTGGCCCTGGCCCTTTTTCCTTTCGCCTCCCCTCTCCCTTTCCCCCTTAACCGACCTGTGCCGGAGCATACCAAAGTCATGGGTAAGGAATGGGCTGACGCCCGCCGGCAGGCCAACGTGGAGCGGCTGGGGGCGACCTTGGCCGCGGCCTTGGACGGCCAGACCAGCCTCACCTTCGAGCTGGGCTGCGGCCATGGCCATTGGCTGGCCGCCTACGCCGCCGCCCACCCGGACGAGTTCTGTGTGGGCATCGACCTCATCACGCACCGAGTCGAGCGCTCCGTGCGCAAGCAGACGCTGGGCAAGCTGGACAACGTCCTCTTCCTGAAGGCCGAGGCGACGGAATTCCTGGATGCGCTGCCGGCCACGGTGGCCCTGCGGAAGATCTTCATCCTCTACCCGGACCCGTGGCCGAAAAAGAAGCACCACAAGAACCGCTTCATCAACGCGGAGAACCTAGCGCGCCTCGCCGCCCACGCGGTCCCGGGCGCGCGGCTGCACTTCCGGACCGACGATGCGGATTACCACGCTTGGACGCGCGACCACCTCGCGGCGCACCCGGCGTGGCGGCTCGCGGCCGACGTGCCCTGGCCCTTCGAGCGGACCACGTTCTTCGAGGAGCGGATGCAGGATAAACGCGACCTCGTCGCGGACCGCGCTTAGGCATCGTCGCTCAATTGTGACAGGTTAAGTGCCTGATTCGTAGCAAGTAAAGGGACGCCATCCTTTCCCTTGCAACGTCTGGCGTCAGACCTAGTCATAAACGCCGTGAAGCCTTTCCGTCATACCCGGGTCACTTTCACCATCGGACCCGCGACCGAGTCCGAAGCGCAGCTGGAGGCGATCATCAAGGCGGGGGCCAACGTCGTCCGCCTCAACATGGCCCACGCCGACCACGCTTGGGTGCGGACCATCGTCGCCCGCGTCCGCGACGTCAGCCGCCGGCTGAAGAAGGAGCTCGCCGTGATGATGGACATCAAGGGCCCCGAGATCCGCACCGGCGCCCGCAAGGAGCCCGCCCAGCTGATCGTCGACCAGCTCGTCGACGTCACCGGCTCCGACACCGCCCCGGCGGACGGGGACGTCCTCGTCATCCCCACCAATTACCCGAAGATGATCACCGCCGTGCCCGTGGGCGGCGTGGTCCTCGTCGACAACGGACTCATCCAGCTCCGCGTGCTCGAGCAACGGCCCGACCGCCTGCGCTGCAAGGTTGAGCAACCCGGTCCGCTCGGCAGCCGCCGCCACATCAACCTGCCCGGCGTGAAGGTCGACCTCCCTGCCCTCACCGACAAGGACCGCGCGGACGTCGCCGTGGGCTGCGAGGTCGGGGTCGACTTCTACGCGCTCTCCTTCGTACGCGAGGCGGCCGACGTGCATGCGCTGCGCGGCCTGCTCGCGCAGCATGATTCCAAGGCGCACATCATCTCCAAGATCGAGGACCAGTCGGCGATCGCCCACCTCGGCGACATCCTCGAGGCCACCGACGCCCTGATGGTCGCCCGCGGCGACCTCGGCATCGAGATTCCCTACGAGACCCTCCCTCTCGTCCAGCGCAAGGCCGTCGCGATGGCCATCGCCCGCCGCAAGCCGGTCATCGTGGCCACGCACATGCTGGAATCCATGATCCACGCGCCCGTCCCGACCCGCGCCGAGGTGACCGACGTCTCCAACGCGGTGCTCGAGATGGCCGACTCGGTCATGCTCTCCGGCGAGACGACCACCGGCAAGCACCCGATCCGCTGCGTCGAGGTGATGACCCGCATCGCCACCACCACGGAGCAGGAACTGCCGCGCGTCCTCTCGCCCGAGCAGGCCCACGAGAGCGCCAAGATCAAGCTCCTGCGGGCCGCCGCCGGCCTCGCCCAGGACCTCGGCAATACCGGCATCATCGCTTTCACCCGCAACGGCGACGTGCCGCGCACGCTCTCCTCGCTCCGCGCCATCGGCTGCCCGATCTACGCCTTCATGGAGGAGGCGCACGTCCACCGGAAGATGAGCCTCCTCTGGGGCGTCGAATCGTTTCAGATGAAGTTCGAGCCCAAGGCCGAGGACAACATCACCCTCGCGCTCGCTCGACTGCGTGACGAAGGCCACGCCGAACCCGGCCAGACGCTCGTCATCGTGACGAACGTCATCCTCGGACCGACCGTCATCGACTCCGTCCAGCTCCGAGCGGTACCGGCGCCGGAAGCGAAGAAGGGTTGAGCGGGCGGGGCCGCCGCGGACACCCCGGATCGAAGCGACATGCGACCGCACGCCTTGCTCCTGACGATGCTGCTCGGACTGACGGGCTGCCTCACCCCGACCGGTGATCTCGCGGCCTTGCGGCGCGCCTTCGAGGCCAGCCGTCCCGGGGACACGCTGATTATCCCACCAGGCGACTACGCGTGGGACGGAGCCAGCCCCATCCCCCTGAAGTCGAACCTCACGGTCATCGCCGACGGCGCCACCTTCCGACTGCCGATGGTCATGGGGGACCGGGCCCGCGCGGTACTCTTCCAAGGCCAAGACGTCCGCGACCTGACCTGGCGCGGCGGGCGCTTCGTCGGACAGGTCTTCGACCCATCACGCGAAGACAACACCTGGGAGCCCAACGTGAACACGCGCGGCCTCCTGCTCACCACGAGTCCGGGCGGGGTGACGCGTAACCTGCGCTTCGAACGCGTCGAGTCCGACGGGTTGGCCGGCGCGGCCATCACCGTCCTGGGCGCCGGGCCCAAAGGCTCGACGCGGGAAATCCTGACCTACGCGCAGGGCATCCATGTCGTCGACTGCCGCCTGGAGCGGACCGGCAAGTACATGTGGGATTATGGATACCTTTGGCAAATCGCGCTCTGGCCCGAGGAGTCCGGCCCCGCCGCCCAGGCCCAGGCCCGCAAATATTTCCGGCAAGACCTGATTCGGGAGGGCGTGCGGATGTCGGCGGGGGACGATCGCGTCTTCTTCGCCAACCAGCCCGCGCTGCCGTTGTCGCGCACCCGGGAAGGCCTCGAGGCCGACCGGGGGTACGACGCGATCTGCTTCTTCGGGGACACCCTCCCCTCCAACCTCGTCCGCGGACGCCAGTATTTCGTCGTCGAGAGCGCTCCGACCTATGTCCGGATCGCCGAGCAACCGCTGGGCGCGCCGATCCGGTTCGCCTCCTCGGCCGGACGGCAGACCAAGCTAATAACGCGTCTCTTCGACGCCTACCTCGCCCTCTACGAGCCGACGGGCAGCGGCCCAGGCAAGGGCGCACTCGACTTGGTCGGCTGCGAGGACGTGGAAGTCCGCGGCAACGCCCTCAGCGCGCTGGGGGATACGATGCATATCCAGAAAAGCCGGCGGATCGTCTTCGACGGCAACCGGATCCTCGGTTCGCGCATGGGCGCCTTCTTC
>CAIRWP010000140.1 GCA_903882335.1 uncultured Opitutia bacterium
CGCCTGGGAGCGGAGCATCAGCTCGCGCACGTCGAACGGCTTCGCGACGTAGTCGTCGGCGCCGCTCTCCAGTCCTTTGACCTTGTCGGCGGTCTCGGCCTTGGCGGTCAGGAAGATTACCGGCGTGTCCTGCAGCAGGGCGTCGGCCCGCACCATGCGCAGCAGCTGCACGCCGGTCAGCTCGGGCATCATCACGTCGAGGATGATGAGGTCGGGCCGGAAGTCGCGGGCTAGGCCGATCGCCCGTAGCGGGTCGTTGAGCGCGCGGACGGCGTAGCCGGCCTGACGGAATTTGTAATCGAGCAACTCGGTCACGTCCGCTTCATCGTCGACGACGAGGATGCGCTTGAGGTGTTCGGCGTCCATAAGGGTGAACCCTACACAAAGGCTTAGGCGGGCTTGCCGCCAGCGTTAGGTTACGATTGAGACAATCGGGATTCGGGGATAAATATTAACTTAAGTAACTACCAATAAACAACTTACAAATGTCCGAAGCAAGACTGTCACCCGCCCTCGCCGCAATCTTAACGATGAGCCTGTTCCACGTGGAACACTAGCCCACTCCCCTGCCCTCACGCGTCCTTTTTGGCTCGGAATAGGATCATCAAGAGCGAGATATCGGCGGGGTTCACCCCGCTGATGCGATTGGCTTGCCCTAGGGTTAGCGGCTGGATTTGCTGCAGCTTTTGCCGAGCTTCTAGGCGCAGCCCATAGGCTTTCATGAAATCGAACCCCGCCGGAATTTTAAAGGCATCCAGGTCATGGAGTTTGCGTACCGATCGGAGTTCGCGCTCGAGGTAGCCCCGGTATTTGACCCGGTACAGGACTTCGGCTTGAACTTCCGCGGTTTCGGTCAGGAAGCTCGGCGGCAGGTCCGCAGGCGTCGATTCCCACTCCCGGCGGATGACATCGCCCGCGATACCTCCTTTGATGGCGAGTTTCTCCATGTATTCGACCCAGTGGGCCACTTGGGCGGCCTTGGCTTCGATCCGCGCCATTCGCTCCGGCGGAACCAGCCCAAACTCAGACGATTTGCCCTTAAGGCGGATTTCCGCGCTCCCGTGGTTGAAAAGCAGGCGGTATTCGGCCCGGCTCGTGAACATTCGGTAGGGCTCCTGGGTGCCCTTGGAGACTAGGTCGTCGATCAGGACGCCGATGTAGGCCTCATCGCGCCCGATGACCATCGGGGTCTGACCGCGCACCTTACAGGCGGCGTTCACGCCCGCGACCAAGCCTTGGGCGGCGGCCTCCTCGTAACCGGAGGTACCATTGATCTGGCCGGCGAAGAAGAGGTTTTCCACTTTCTTGGACTCGAGCGTCGGGAAGAGTTGGGTGGGAGGAGCGAAGTCGTATTCCACCGCATACGCCGGCCTCATCATCACGGCTTGTTCCAATCCAGGGACGGAATGGAGCATCTCCAACTGGACCTTGAAGGGCAGGGAGGTCGAAAGACCGTTGATGTACCATTCGTCCGTGTTTCGGCCCTCAGGCTCTAGGTAAAGCTTATGGGTGTCCTTGTCTGCGAACTTGACGAATTTATCTTCGATGGAGGGGCAATAGCGGGGGCCAACGCCTTTGATCTCGCCACCGTAAAGAGGGGAGAGGTGGAGGTTCTCCTGAACGATCTTTCCCGTGGCGCCGGTGGCCTCGGTCATCCAGCAGGTTACCTGGTCCGTCCCCGGGGTCCAACCGGGAAGCCGCTGCTCCGAGTGTTCCACGTGGAACAAGTCGGACTGTTGCCGGGTGTCATGGAAGGCGAAAAGGGTAGGGGAGGCGTCGCCCGGTTGGGGCTCGCACTTGGTGAAATCGATGGAGGCTCCGAGGATGCGCGGAGGCGTCCCCGTTTTGAGTCTTTGGAGTTCGATACCTGCTTCTAAGAAACTGCTGGACAAAGACTTAGCACTAAAATCGCCGAGTCGACCGCCCTCGGTCTTGTTGGCCCCGATGTGCATCAGGCCACGCAGGAAAGTGCCGGTCGTGACCACGACGGTCGAACCATGAAACTCCAAATCCAAGTTGGTTAGGACCCCCTTCACCGCTCCCTCCTTATAGAGGAGGCCGGTCACCTGCGCCTGGAAGATGGTCAGCCCCGGCTGCCCTTCGCAGAGGTGCTTCATCCGGAACTGGTACGCCTTCTTGTCGCACTGGGCCCGGGGGGCCTGGACGGCCGGACCCTTCGAGGAATTAAGGAGCCGGAACTGGATGCCGGTCGTATCGGCGGTCAGGCCCATCTCCCCGCCCAGCGCATCGATCTCCCGGACGATATGTCCTTTGGCCTGCCCCCCGATGGCGGGGTTGCAGCTCATCTGGGCGATGGTGTCGACGTTGCCGGTCAGGAGCAGCACGTCCACGCCCATGCGGGCCGCGGCCAGGGCGGCTTCAACCCCGGCATGGCCGGCCCCGCAGACGATGACGTCGTAGGGCCGGTCGGGCCCGAGGCGGATTTCTTTGCGGGGAGGCATAGGCGGACTCCCCGGAGGGAATCACTTACCTATGCAGAAGGAAGCAAAGAGCTTGTCCAGCATACGCTCATTATCGATGCGGCCGACAATCTCCCCCAGGGCGTCCAGCCCGCTCCGGGCTTGGGCCGCGGCCAGTTCCGTCTGGATTGGGGCCCGGAGGTGCCCGGCGGCCGCGGTCAGGGCCTCGGCCGCCCGGGCCATCGCCTCGGCGTGGCGGACGCCCACGATCAGGTCCTCGGCCCCCGGCGCGATCTCCTGGGCGACGAGGAATTCCCCGAGCTTGGCGCGCAGCGCCTCGGCGTCGCGGCCGTCGAGCAGGCAGGCGGAGAGCTTGGGGAGCGCCGGCAGGAAATCCCGTTGCGCCGGGTGCGCGGGGAGATCCGCCTTGTTCGCGATCACGAGCGTGCGGTCGGGATCGAGCAGCGTGAGGAGTTCCGCGGGCAGGGTGGGCGGCGCGGCCGAGGCGTCGACGACCAGGAGGAGGAGATGCGCGCCGCGCGCCTGCTCGAGCGAGCGCGCCATGCCGAGGTGCTCGAGCGCCGAACCGCCGTCGCGCAGGCCCGCGGTGTCGACCGCGGTGACGGCGAGCGGCAGGCCCGCGACGGGCGCCTCGAGGTAGTCGCGCGTGGTGCCGGCCTCGGGGCTGACGATCGCGCGGTCGGCGCCGGCGAGCGCGTTGAGCAGGCTCGACTTGCCGGCGTTCGGCGCGCCGACGACGGCGACGCGCAGCCCGGCGCGCAGGGCGGCGTCGTGCCGCGCCGTGCGGGCGTAGTTGGAAAGTTCTGACGCGATTTCGAGCAAGCGGGCCGCGGGGCCACGCGGGTCCTCGGGCGGGAGGTCCTCCTCGGGGAAATCGATGTGGGCCTCGAGCTCCGCGAGGACCTGGAGGGTCCGGTCCGTCCAGCGCGCGACCAACCGGCCGAGTTCCCCCGCGAGCTGGCGCCGCGCGGAGGCGAGCGCACGCTCGGAGCTCGCGTGGATGAGGTCGGCGACGGCCTCCGCCTGCGTGAGGTCGATCCGGCCCGCGAGGTACGCGCGCCGCGTGAACTCGCCGGGCTCGGCCAGGCGCGCGCCCCGCGCGAGGCAGTCCGCGGTGAGCCGGCGCACGAGCAGCGGGTTCCCGTGGCAGGTGATCTCCAGCGAATCGTTCCCGGTGAACGAACGGCCGGCGCGCCAGAGCACGGCGACCACCTGGTCGATCGGCGCGCCGTCGCCGGCGCGCCAGATCCCGAGGGTCGCGGTCTTCTCGGCGAGCGGCGTCCGCCGGCGGAGCGCGTCGTGGGCGAGCGTCGCCGCGAGCGGGCCGTCGACGCGCACGATGGCCAAGGCCGAGCGGCCGGCGGGGGTCGCGGCGGCGACGATGGTATCGGAGGAGGACATGGCGGCGGGCGGCGGTCATCCCAAGGGCGGCGGGGAGGGGAGGCAAGCGGTGTCATACTTCCCAAAAAGGCTGGAAGGGCAGGGCGGGCCTGCCACAGTCCCGCGGAGAACCCTCCCGTGGAAAACCACCGCTTCCTCCTTCCCGAACCCGCGCGCCGGATCGCCGCCGACCATGGCACCCCTTGCTATGTGTACGACCAGGCCACCCTCGAGGCCCAGGCCGACGCCATGCTGGCGTTCCCCAACGCCTTCGGCCTGACCGTCCGCTTCGCCATGAAGGCCTGCCCGAACGCCGCGGTCCTCCGGGTCTTCGCGAACAAGGGACTCCATTTCGATGCGAGCTCCGGCTGGGAAGTCCGCCGCGCCATGCTCGCCGGGGTCCCGGCCGACCGGATCTCCCTCTCTTCCCAGGAGCTACCCGAGGAGTTCGCCTCCCTTCTTAAGAAGGGCGTCCACGTCAACGCCTGCTCCCTCCTCCAACTCGAGCGGATCGGCCAGGCCCTGCCCGGCCATGAGGTCGGTCTCCGGTTCAACCCCGGTCGCGGCTCCGGCGGCACCGGCAAGACCAACGTCGGCGGCCCCGACTCCTCCTTTGGTATCTGGCACGAATGGGCGGACGAGGCCCAAGCCATCGTGCAGCGGCACGGCCTCAAGGTCGTCCGCATCCACACCCACATCGGGTCCGGCAGCGACCCCGTCGTCTGGCAGGAGGTCTCCGCCGCGAGCCTCGCGCTTGTCGGCCGGTTCCCGACCGTCCGGACCCTCAACCTCGGCGGCGGCTACAAGGTCGCCCGCGTCGCCGCGGAGAAAGGCACCGACCCCCAGGTCGTCGGCACCCCGGTCAAGGTCGCCTTCGAGAAGTTCGCCGCGGCCGATGGCCGCCAGCTCCGGCTCGAGATTGAGCCCGGCACCTTCCTTGTCGCCAACGCGGGCGCCGTGCTCGCACGGGTCCAGGACATCGTCTCCACCGGCGCGCGCGAATTCCTGAAGCTCGACTCGGGCATGACCGAGATTCTGCGGCCCTCGCTCTACGGCTCGCAGCACCCGGTCTACCTCTACCCCGCGCAGGCCACCGCCGCGACGCGCGCCTACGTGATCGTCGGCCACTGCTGCGAATCCGGCGACCTCATCAGCTGCGCGCCGGGCGAGCCCGAGACGCTCGCCACCCGCGACCTGCCCGAGGCCCGGCCCG
>CAIRWP010000141.1 GCA_903882335.1 uncultured Opitutia bacterium
CCGTGGAAAATGATCGTCGGAGGAAGCCCCTTCTTGACGTGATGGATGGGCGAGATTTCCGTCGGCTCACAGCCGAAGCGCCCTTTATCGAGGCCCGCCCCGAAGCCTTTCAGTTCCAGTCCTGGGAAAGGAGCCATGACCGTCCCCGGATTGAAGAGGATCAGGGCGTCGGGTCGGCAGGAGACCGCTTTGTCGTCGGTCGCGGGGTCGAGACCCGGCAAGGTCGCCACCGCGGCTGCGAGGTGGCCGCCGGCGGAACCACCGCCGACCGCGAGGCGGTCCGGGTCTAGGCCGAGCCGGGTGGCGTTGGCGCGGACCCAGCGGACGCAGGCCTTGGCGTCGGCCACGCAGTCGGCGGGCTTCGCGTCCTGCCGGCTCTTCACACGGTAGTCGGCCAGGACGGCGACCATGCCGCGGGCGGCCAGGTGGCGGGCCTGCGGCTCGAACTGGGCGGGCGTACCGCTGGTCCAGCCGCCGCCGAAGAAGAAGACGATCGCCGGCCGCGGCTTCGAGCCTTTGTCCGCCGGTTCGATAATCCAGACCTTCAGCTCGGTTGAGCCGACCGTGCGGTAGGTCTCGACCTTGGCGCCCGCGATGACGGGCGGATGGCCGCCGGCCTTCTTCGTCGGGGATTTTTCCTGGGCGGTGGCGGAGAGCCCACCGAGGGCGAGCAGGAGGAGGGAGGCTAAGCGCATGGGAAAGTCAGCGGGCACGACGGGCGATCTCGGCGTCGAGCCAGGCGAGCCGGGCGCTCGTCCAGGCGCGGATCTGCCGCACATCCTCGTCGAAGGTCAGTTCACGCGGCGCCGCGTAGTCGATCTGCTTCCAGCGCGACTCGTTGCGGCGGATCGCCGGGCCGAGGGCCCGCGTGTTCGCGTCGATCAGGTCGCCGATCGCCTCGGCGCGGAAGGGACCGGCGCGCAAGGTTTCCCAGCGTTGCCGGAACCGGGTCCGCATCGCCGGGTCGGCCCAAAGCCGGTCGAAGAGCCGGTTCGAAAGCCATTCCTTGGTGCCCACGCGTGAACCGTCCCAGTTTCGTCCGAACGTCCCATCGTAGTCCCAGGGCACGAAAAAGAACCGCGGGTGGGGGACGGCCGTCGTAGCCGCGGGGCGGGCTAGGTAGTAGTTCTTGGTGATCCCGTCCAGGTTGCAGGTGAGGAGTACCAGCAGGTGGAAGTCGATGGCGTTCGCGAGGTCCAGTCGGGAGGCGAGCCCGGCGGTCGGATCCAGGAACTCGCGGTCCGGTGCTTGGCTGACGAAGCGGTTGAGCTCATCCAGCGGTCCCCAGACCGGTCCCTTGGTCGGGTCTGGTTCCCGCGGGTCGAACCCCGCGTGGCCGGGTTGACCGAAGTTGGCGTCATGGTCCACGGCCTTGTAAAGCACGCCCGGGGTCGGGTCGGCCGGGTTCGGCACGGCGAAGCCCAGCAAGCGCCCCGTCACCGGTTGCATGAGGAGGTAGGCGCCGTGGTAGCGACCGTTGAGGTCGAGTTCGACGAACCGGCTCTGCGCGGCGACGCGCGGTTGGCCGGGGGCGGCGAGCGAGCGGAAGAGGTCGTACGACAGCTTGTGCCGCATCAGCGAGCAGTCGACGAAGGCCGCGTTCAGGATCCACTCCGGGTCCGCGGGCAGGTCGAGCGGGGCGACGGCCGACGTGAATTTCAGCGCGAAGGATTTCTTGGCGTAGGCTTGCGAGGAGGCGCCGCGGACCCGGATCTGGGCGTGCAGCACGGTGGCCGGTGTGCCCGGGGTATCCGCGACCAGCCTGACCGTGCAGTCGACCTTGGGGTCGGCGGCGATCGGTCCCTTGGCTTCGATCCGCCAGAGGGGCGGACCCTCGGCCGCCCGCGCCGCGCCGAGGGAGGCGAGGGCGAGCAGGACGAGGGAGGTCAGCCGCATGCGCTTACTTGCTCTTCAGCAGTTCGGCCATCGCCTTGCCCATGGCTTCACCGACGTCCATGTAGGTCTCGGCGTTGCCGTTGTAGTGGCTGTTACCGCTACCGCCCTTGGAGAGCGGGTTGGCGTAAACCGTCGCGACGTTGCCCTTGAATTCGGGGTATTTGCCGTTGGCACCGTCGACGGCCAGCTGCGCCTCGAGGACCTTGCCGCCGTTGCCGGTCGAGCCCTTGGTCGCCTCGCCGAGCGTCGCGAGGACGAACTTGGCGTTGGGCGCATCGAAGTCTTTGCGGAGGTACTTAATGAACCGAACAAGGTTTTCTTCGTACTTCGCCGCGTGGCCAGCGTTGCCGCCGTCCTTCTCGCCCTGCCAGAAGAAGAAGCCAGCGATTTCATATTTGGTCGCGCCGGGGTAGTACTTAGCGAGTTCGGAGAGGACCTTCTTCGCGTTGGCGATGTCGTCGTCGTATTGCTTGCCGGCGTACCACTCGATCGGTTTGCCGGCCTTGTCGACCCACGGCGGAGGCGTCGTGCCCGTGCCCTTGGCGGCGTCGACCGGCCAGGTGTCGGGGCGGTCCTTGTAGCCGGCGTAGACCTTGCCTTCGAAGACGTACCGCTCGCTGCCCGGAGGCAGGAGGTCCCAGCCCAGGCTGCGGTTGCCGATGCAGCTCTTGAGTAGCATCACGGGAGCCGCAACGGCATCTCCGAGCGGATGGCCGATGCCGTATTCCGGCCCCATCGACTTGCCCGTGACCTTGAGGAACTCGTTGTTGAAAAGCTGCATCCCGCCGCTGCGGCCGACCATCACGCGGACGTTGCGGACGTCGGTGCGCTCGGACCAGTTGCCGGCCGCGTCGACGAGGTGCGGGTACTTCTTCTTGTTCTTCACGGCGAAATCCAGGGAGCCGTCGGGCCCGGTGACCTTGCCGAGGCCGACCATGTTGGACTGCCCGAGTAGGATGAAGACCTGGACGGGCTTGCTCAGGTCGGCGGGTTGGTCGGCGGCGGTCAACCGAGGGACGGTCAGGCCGACGGCGAGGAGGAGGGCGGTCAGGGTTTTCATGGGTAAAGTCAGGCGAGGATGTCCTTGATCACCTTGCAGGGTTCGACGCCGGTGAGCTTGGCGTCGAGACCCTGGAACTTAAAGCGGAAGGCGTCGTGGTCGACACCCAATTGGTGGAGCATCGTGGCATGCAGGTCGTGCACCGTGCTCACCTTGTCCACCGCGGCGTAGCCGAGCTCGTCGGTCGACCCGTGGACGAGGCCGCCGCGGATGCCGCCTCCCGCCATCCAGACGGTCATCGCCTTGTTGTGGTGGTCGCGGCCGTTGCCCTGCGACATCGGGGTGCGGCCGAACTCACCCGCCCAGACGATGAGCGTCGAATCGAGCAGGCCGCGACGTTTGAGGTCGGTGATCAGGGCC
>CAIRWP010000142.1 GCA_903882335.1 uncultured Opitutia bacterium
AACTTCTTGTCGCCGGCGTTGAGGATGGACTCTTCCTTGAAGCCGGCAGTGGCCTTGGCCTTGATATAGTCCTCGTTGGTCAGGGCGGTCAGGACCACGACCTTGGTCGGGACGATCACGTACTGGCGGGTGAGGTCGAAGCCGTAGGTCTTGGCCATGGTCTCATTGTCGGTCTTCAGGCGGTTGAACTTGGTTTCCAGCTCGCGGATGCGGGCCTCGCGCTCCGGGGTGGTCAGGGCCAGCTCGGCCAGCTGCTTGACCTGGGCGACCTGCTGCTGCTCCTGGCTGATGGTCTGGACGTCGTTCTGGAAGTTGGCGAAGGCCTGGGGGTCGCCGATCACCTTGACGAGGACGAAGGTCTTGCCGTCCGAGGTCAGGGTCTCGACCTGCACGGTCTTGGCGGCGTCAGCGGGCTTGGCGGTGTCGGCCGGCTTACCGGCTTCGGCAGCCTGGGCGGCGGCCAGCGGGAGGGCCTTGCTGGGTTTGCCCTCTTCGGCGAAGGCGGTCAGGGCGAGGACGGACAGGAGGAGCGGGGTAGTCTTCATAAGGGCTTTTTAAGGGGCAGGAGGATTGACTATGCATACCGCCCAACCTCCCGCCACCCAAAAACGCCCTTTTTTGCTTATTTACGAGGGTTCTGGAGGGCTCGCTCCATCAGCCCGGGCAGGTCCAAACGGTCTGCTTGGCGCTGCAATTCTTCGTCGGCCAAGATCGCCCGAATTCGCGGATGGTCAATCAGGCCTCCTAAGTCCTTCTTATTCAACAACTCGCGAACCTGCTTGTCTTCCCACGCTTGATAGACGCTCGGGTAGGCCGCCAGAGACCGTATTTCCGGCATGGCCATCAACCGCACCCGGGCCGGAGGGTCCGCTAAAAGTTTTTTTACACCTAGGATGACTCGATTTTGGCGCTCCGGCAGGGGGGTCCAGCCCTTCAGCCACCCGGCGAAGGGAGCCGCCGCGAGCTCGTCGCGGGTGGTCACCCAAGCGCTCTGGCGGGACTGCTCGGGCGATTCCACCAGTTCGATCACGGCGGCGACGGTCGCCAATCCCAGCACCATCAGAATGAAGTACAGCATACCTGTCCAGCAACCTACGATAGTCCCCGCCAGCGGGCTTTCCGCCTCAGTCTGGCCTTCGGGTAACCGCCCCAGACGCCAGCAAACCGCGTAGGTCAGCAAGCCGCTGAGCAGGGCGAGGGACAGCAACCCAACCGCCCCGCGGAGCAGCCAAGGGAAGGAGGTCCCGTGCAGGAGCTGGTGCCCCAGGTCGGGGCCGAAGCCAGTCCCGACCAGGCACCCCAGGGCCAGCGAAAACGGCCCGGCCAGCTGCCTCATCGGACCTCGCCGGAAGCCGCGGATACCGCCCCGGACCATGAGGACTAGGAGCAGTCCGCCGGCCAGCCAGACGGTGAGGGACAGGGCGGGCATGCGCTCAGCGTTCGCCCAGGACCTTGCGGATGGCGGCCTCGCGGGTCTCGATGCTCTCGGCCAGCTTGAACTGCACCAAGGCGCGGCGGAGGTTGTGTCCCGGGTAGCGGACCTTGAAGTAAACGTCGCCGGCCAGGTGGTCGGCCAGGAAGCGGATGCCCAGCTCGAGCGGGATGAGGTGGATGCAATCGAACAGGTGCCGGTGGTCGGCCTGGCTGAGGAAGTCCTGCGCGTGCGATTGGTAGCCCCGGTAGATGGTCGTGAACAGGTCCAGGTCGAAGATCACGGAGGCGAGCTCGGCCGCGTCCTCGCCCGCCGGGTTGCAAGCCGACCGCGTCGCGTCGCCGATATCGTAATGGACCAGCCCGGGTTGGACCGTGTCTAGGTCGACGATGCAGGTGCCGCGGCCGGTGGCCTCGTCGACCATGATATTGCCCACCTTCGGGTCGCCGTGGGTCGTGCGGAGCGTCAGGTCGCCGCGCTCCAAGGCCTGCTGGAGCACCTGGCAACGCTCCCGCCGGGCCTCGACGAAACGGACCGCCCGCTTGGTCTCGAGCGAAGCCTCGAGCCGCTCCTGTCCCTCGGGCGTGGCCAGCGCCGCGTCCATCTTGGCGAGGTAGCCCGGGGTCACGTGGAAGCCGGGCAGGGCATAGCCGAGCCGCTCGGGAGGCAGGTCGCTCACCATGCGGTGAAAATGCCCGAGCACGATGCCGACCTCATAGGCGTGCTCCGGGTTCTGCACGCGGTCGAAGGCGTTGGCGCTGGCGATCTGCGAGATCGCGCGCCAGAGGTCGCCCTGCGCGTCGGTCACCCAGTCCTCGCCGGCCTTGGTCTGGATGATCTTCGGGAGCTGCCAGATACGATCGGAGCGGTCCGCCTCCGCCTCGAGCTTGGCGTGGCAGTGGTCCGTGAGTACCCGCATGTTCTGCATGATGACCTCCGGCTGGGGGAAGACGGCCTTGCGGATACGTTGAACGATGAAGCGCTGCTCCGAGAAGGTGGTCCGGAAAATCGCCAGGTAGGTATCGTTCACGTTGCCCGACCCGTAGGGTTCGACCGTCACCAGGCGGCCTTGGACGTCGAATTGGCGGGCGATGAGGGCGGCGCGCATGGAGAACAGCCCCAATTTGGTCTGGTTTCCGGGGGTGGCGAGGGCATTCCGCCGACGGCTAGGCTTGATTTCCCGCCCCGCGTCCCCATTTTCGAAACTCCTCTGCGCCGCCACCTTAGCTCAGCTGGTAGAGCATCTCATTCGTAATGAGAATGTCGCCGGTTCAAATCCGGCAGGTGGCTCCAGCGCAGAGGTTACTTTTTCCTGTCCTGTTTGCCAAACCGGGCCTTCCGACCTCCCTCCTCCCATGAGCCGCGCCAAACAGTCGCCCAGCAGCCGGGACCTTTCCCGTCGCTACGACCGTGCCTTCCGGGTGGATGACGCCTACCGGGCCACCCTGCCGGACATGCAGAATAAGGATGCCTCCCTGATCCAGGGCGCCAACGTCCCGATCCAGCATGTCGGCATCTCCGGTTTTCGCCTGCCGATGCTGGTGGCCACGCGCGATGGCAAGCCGATCCCGCTCGAGTGCATCGTCACCGGATCGGTGTCCCTGGCCGCCGACCGCAAGGGCATCAACATGTCCCGCATCATGCGGACCTTCTACGAGTTCAAGGACCGCGTGCTCTCCCATGAGCTGCTCGAAGAGATCCTCGTTCGCTACAAGAAGGACCTGGAGTGCAGCCGCGCCCGGATCCTCGTCGAGTTCCGCTACCCCCTGCTCCAGAAGTCGCTCCGCTCCGGGCTCGAGGGCTGGCAGTACTACCGCGCCGTGCTCGAGGGCACCATCGACGACCTCGATCGCCTGCGCCGCTACGTCCATTTTGACTTCGTCTACTCGTCCGCCTGCCCCTGCTCCGCGGAGCTCACTGAGCATGCCCGCGAGGAGCGCGCGACCTACGGCATCCCCCATTCCCAGCGCTCCAAGGCCCGCGTCGTCGCCGAGGTGGCCCCGGGACGCAGCCTGTTCGTGGAGGATATGAAGGATCTTTGCCTCGCCGGCCTCCAGACCGAGACCCAGGTCATGGTGAAGCGCGAGGACGAGCAGGCTTTCGCCGAACTTAACGGCGCGTACTCCAAGTTCGTCGAGGATGCCGCCCGGCTGGTCTACGAGCAGTTCGACGCCGACCTGCGCGTCCGCGACTTCGTCATCGCCTGCTCGCACCTGGAGTCCCTGCATTCCCATGACGCCGTCTCGGTGATCAACAAGGGCATGCCTGGCGGGCTTTCGGCCGATTTCCACGACTTCAGAGACCTGATCTGCTAGTTTCCTCGCGGCTTGCCCATCCTCGGCGGCCGACTAGGGTCGTTTTCACGAGGGGGTAGCTCAGCTGGATTCAGAGCAGCAGCCTTCTAAGCCGCCGGTCGCGGGTTCGAGTCCCGCCCCCCTCGCCACTTTCCCCGCCCGATGTCCGCCGAACCGTACCACCTCGCCGCGCACGGGACCAACCTCGGGGTCTTCCGACTCGCCGAGGTCGAGGCGGGTTTGGCGACGGGGCGTTTCGCCGGGACCGTGCTATCATGGCGCGAAGGCGAATCCGGCTGGGTGGCCCTCGCTAGCCGCCCTGAGTTCGGTGCGGCGCGCGCCGCCTTCGTCACGCTGCAGCCGGTGACCTCGCCGGCGTTCGAGCTCGGTCCGCGTTGGTTCTCGTCGGGCTTGTTCCGTCGGTGGGCGCTCACTTGGTTCGGTGTGCTCTTCCGTCCGGCCGCGACGTTTCGGCCTTTCCAGGAGGGCGGACGCATCGGGCGCGCATGGCTCTGGTTGCTGATCGCCGCCGCGCTCGCCGTGCCCGCGCTGTTCTTCCTCGGTCAGTCCTCGCTGGCATTCTTCCTGCGGGCCATCGGGCGGACGGTGGAGATGCGTACCGCCGGGCTCAACCTCACCTACCTCGCTCGGGCCCTATTCCTGCTCCCACTTTGGGCGACGGGTCTCGCCGCTCTCCTGACGCTCGCGCTGCACGTCGGGCTCCGGGTCTTCGGCGGCGGCGCCGCCGGCTGGCGCGCGACATTCCGCGTCATCGCCTACCTCGGCGGCGCGTGGCTGCTCGCCGGTGTGGCGTCGTTCCTCGGCCTCGGCCCCTTGCTCCCGCGGACCTCGGCGGCCGGCGGATTCCTCTCCCTCGCGGTCTGCCTCGCCGGTCTCGGTTTCGGCATCCTGCTGGCCCGGGCCTTGGCGCTGGCCCACGGCGACGCCGGCTGGAAGCCGGCGTTGGCGATGCTCGCTGTCCTGGTGCTGGGGTGCTGCGCCGGCGGCCTGTGCATCGCGGCCGCCGCGGCTCCGTTCTTCGCCAACCTCGGAGGTTGAGGTTTGCAGGGCAGGGTCGCCCATTCTAAAAATCGGTATGGAAGAAACTTCGCAGATTCACGTCGCCCGCAAGACCGTCCAGCTCGGCGTCTTCTCTCCGGAGGAAGTCGTCGCCGGGGTGGCCAGCGGCCGCTTCCAGTCCACCGACCTCGCATGGACCAACGGCCTGGCGGCCTGGAAGCCGCTGGGCG
>CAIRWP010000143.1 GCA_903882335.1 uncultured Opitutia bacterium
CAGCTGTACCATCACGTCGCCGCCGGGTCGGACTTGCGCGGGGCCCGCGTGCTTGAGGTCAGCTGCGGTCACGGTGGCGGCGCCTCCTACCTATCCCGGACTTACGCCCCCGCGGAGTACGTGGGGCTCGACCTCAATCCCGCCGGCATCCGGTTCTGCGCGGCGGAACACCGTGTGCCCGGCTTGCGCTTCGTCGTCGGCGATGCGCAACGGTTGCCGTTCGCCGATGCCTCCTTCGATGTCGTCCTCAACGTCGAGGCGTCCCATTGCTACCCGGACTTCCCCGGCTTCCTGGATGAGGTGGCGCGCGTCCTGAAGCCCGGCGGTCGCTTCCGTCACGCGGACCTGCGCTACCCGAGCCAGACGGAGGGCTGGGTCCGGGCTTTGGCGACGCACCCGCGGCTACGGTTGGACGAGATGCGGCTGATCAATCCCGAGGTGATCCGCGGCATGGAGCTCAACACCCCGCGTTACCGCGCGATGGTCGCGGCGGCTTTCCCGCGGTTCCTCCAGGCGTTGACGTTGGATTTCGCGGGCGTGACCGGCTCGCGCATCCATCGCGACGCCGTGAGCGGTGACCTGAGCTACCGGAGTTTCCGCCTCACGCGGAAAGCCTGATTACTTCGCCGGTTCGAGGATGATCAGGCGACCCGGCGTGCTCGTGCCCGCGGCGAGCGAATTCCCCCGGCAATATTCCGCGATGAGGACGCGATGCCCGGGCAGGGTAATCATCGAGATCGGCCGAGCGAGCGGGGTGGCGACCGTGGTGATGACCGCCTCCTGCTTGGCGAAGTCCAGGCGGGCCTGCACGAGGTCGAAGCCGCTCTGGTCCTTGAGGTAGTTGCCGAACCGGGAGATCAGGAAGCTGCCGCCGAGCGGCGCGGGCCAATCCGGGCCGAGTTCGAGGATCGTCGAGGGCGAGGAGTGCGGCGTGAAGGTCGCCGACCCGCCGCGGTCGCCCGCGTCCGGTCCGACGTTCTTGAACGGCCGGGTGAATGGCAGGTTCTTGGGGGCGGCGGGTGTGTGCGGGTAAGGCTTGGTGGTCCAGTCTCCGAACTCGTAGGGGAAGCCATAGTGCCGGCCTAACCGGATCCAGTTCAGTTCCTCGGGCGTGTCCGCGTCGGTGCCGTTCTCGACGCCGAGGAGGCGGCCTTGGCGATCCCACGTAAAGTGGTAGGTGTTGCGCAGGCCGTGGGCGAAGACCTCGATGTCGGGGTTGTCGCTGCGCGGGTCGAGTCGCCAGAGTTTCGCGGTGAGCGGGTTCTCGCCCGACTTGTCGTAGTTCGGCGAAGTGCCGGCCTCGCCGCCATCGGTACGCGAGCCGCTGCTCACGTAGAGGAGGCCATCGGGGCCTTGGGCGAGGTGATTCACGCCGTGGTTATAGGGGCCGACGCCGAAGTTGTAGCCGGTGCGCAGCCAGGGGCGGGGCAGGGCCCAACCCTGCGCCCACGGGGCGGTCCGCCAGATCGTGACCTCGTTGAAGACGGGTTGCTTCGTCTTGTTGCCCTGGTTGCTGATGACGTAGAGCCGGCCTTGGTCGTCGACGCCCATCCCGAGGGAGGTGACATCACCGAGCTTCGGGTCGAGGTAGTCCTTGCCGGCGAAGAGCAGTCGCACCTCGCGGGTCGCGGGATCCCAGGTCCAGACATCGCTGTTCGCGGCCAGGATGAGGACCCGTCGGCCGTCCGGGTGGTTGGCCAGACGCGTCGGCTGGAAGTCGAGCGGCGCCGCCACGGTGAACTTCCAGCCGGCGGGCGCGGCCGGGAGGGTGTCCGGTGACAGGGCCGCCCGCAGCTGGGCATGCGTCGGGTACTTGGTCCGGGCGCGGAGCGCGGCGACCTCCTCGATGGTGACCGTCGGCAGGTTGTTGCCGAAGGACGTGAAGATATGGTTGAACACCGCGGTCAACTGGGCGTCGTCCAGGACCACCGGCGGCATCCAGCCGTTATAGCTGGCCCCGTTGACCTCGATGCGTTCCTTCAGCCCCTCCAGTGGCGCGCGCAAGGCCTTCTCGCGGTGTCGGACGAGGAAGTCGGCGCCAGCCAATGGCGGGAAGGCGTTGGGGATGCCGCGTCCTTCCACCCCATGGCAGGCCGCGCAATACTGGCGGTAAAGTTCGGCCCCGTCGGGTCGGCCTTGGCCGCACAGTAGGCCGGGCAGCAGGCAAAGGAGCGCGCGCAGGGGGGGCATGGCGGGGTGGCGTCATTGAAGGACAGCGAGCCGTCGTTGTCCAGCCCCGCAGATTGCCTTTGGCAAGGGCGCAGCGGGGGCTAGGGTGGGACCACCCCGATGCGCTTCCTCGCCTGCCTGCTGCTCCCGTTCGTCGTCCATGCCGCGGATCGTCCGAACATCCTCTTCATCCTCACGGACGACCAAGGCTATGGGGACGTCGGCGCGCACGGGAACCCGGTGCTCAAGACGCCGAACCTGGACAAGCTGCGCTCCGAGAGCGTCCGTTTCACGGATTTCCAGGTCTCGCCGACCTGCGCCCCGACGCGCAGCGCGCTGCTGACCGGTCGGCATGAGTTCAAGAACGGCATCACCCACACCATCCTCGAGCGGGAGCGACTGGCGCTCGGCGCGGTCACCCTGACGGAGCAATTGCAGAAAGCCGGCTACCGCACCGGTATCTTCGGCAAGTGGCACCTCGGCGACGAGGCCGAGTACCAGCCGAACAAGCGTGGTTTCGACGAGGTCTACATCCACGGCGCGGGCGGGATCGGGCAGAGCTACCCAGGCAGCTGCGGTGACGTGCCCAAGAATTCCTACTACGGGCCGACCTTGCTGCATAACGGCAGGTTCGTGAAGACCGAGGGGTATTGCACGGACATGTTCTTCGCCCAGGCGACCCGTTGGATCGAGGGCGAGGCCGCCGCCAAGCGCCCCTTCTACGCGTACATCGCGACCAACGCGCCGCACGGACCTTACAACGCCCGCCCCGAGGATGCCGCCCTCTACGAAGGCAAGGGCCTGGGCAAGGACACCGAGAACTTCTTCGGGATGCTCCATAATATCGACCAGAACGTCGGGAAGATCCTGGCCAAGCTCGAGGCCCTCGGTATCGCGAAGGACACCTTGGTCGTCTTTATGAACGACAACGGCGGCACCGCCGGCACCAAGGTCTTCAACGCCGGCATGCGCGCGCAGAAGGGGACGGCTTATATGGGCGGCATCCGGGCGATCTCATTCTGGCGCCTGCCCGGACGGTTCCAGCCGACGGACGTCAAGGCCCTCGCCGCGCATATCGATTTCGCCCCCACGATCCTTGCACTCACCGGCACGCCGGCCTCTGAGCCCATGAAGGCGCAGATCGAAGGGCGCAGCCTCCTGCCGTTGCTGACCGCCCAGGTCGGTCAGGATATCGCCTGGCCGGACCGCACGCTTTTCACGCACGTCGGCCGGTGGAACGGCAGCGACCCGGAAGTCGGCCGGTATGTCCAGACGAGCGTCCGTACCGCCCGCTGGCACCTCGTCTCCGCCGGCAACGGCGCGAACGCCGGCAAAGGCAAGGCCAAGGCGGCCCCCAAGGGCGAGGCCGCGGGCACCGCGACCGCCCGACCGAACTGGCAGCTCTTCGACCTCGGCGTCGACTACGGCGAGACGACGGATGTGGCCGCGCAGCACCCGGAAGTCGTCGGCGAACTCGTCGCCAAGCATGATGCCTGGTGGAAGGAATGCCGCCCTCTGATGGTCAACGAAGGCGTCAAGGGCCCGGCCGAGAATCCCTTCAAGGTGATGTATCGGGAGCAGATGGGGAAATGAAGGAGGATAAGAGGGATCGAGGGTAGAGTCGAGGGTAGGGTCGATGATGGAATCGAGGATAGCATCGATGGTAGAGTCGATGGTAGCGACGAGGGTAGCGTCGAGGGTAGCGTCGATGGTAGCGACGAGGGTAGCATCGAGGGTAGCGTCGAGAGATGGGTGGTGGGAGGGAGTACAGAGTACTGAGTACAGAGTACGGAAGGTGGAGGGCAGGCGGGTGGTCTGGCCAACCGATCAACTTCCTCCCATGACTTTCCCTGGCCAACGGGCCAACGGTTCAACAGATCAACTGGTTTTCCGTTACGCCAACAGCTTCTTGACGACTTCGCCGTGGATGTCGGTGAGGCGGAAGTCGCGGCCTTGATAGCGGTAGGTGAGGCGGGTGTGCTCGACGCCCATCAGGTGCAGGATCGTGGCGTTGAGGTCGTGCACGTGGACGCCGTCCTTCACAATGTTGTAGCTGAAGTCGTCGGTCTCCCCGAAGGTCGTGCCTTTCTTCACGCCGGCACCGGCCATGAGCACGGTGAAGCAGCGCGGGTGGTGGTCGCGGCCGTAGTTCGTCTCCGTCAGGCTGCCTTGCGAGTAGATGGTGCGCCCGAACTCGCCGCCCCAGACGACGAGGGTGTCGTCGAGCAGGCCCCGTTGCTTGAGATCGGTCAGGAGGCCCGCCGTGGCGTGGTCGGTGTCGTTGCACTGGCCCTTGATGGCCTTCGGGAGGCCGCCGTGGTGGTCCCAGCCCATGTGGAAGAGCTGGACGAAGCGGACGTCGCGTTCGCAGAGCCGGCGGGCCAGGAGGCAGTTCGAGGCGTAGGAGCCTGGACGCTTCACGTCGGGTCCGTAGAGGTCGAGTACGTGCTGCGGCTCCTTGGAGAGGTCGAGGAGGTCGGGCACGCTCGTCTGCATGCGGAAGGCCATCTCATCTTGGGAGATGCGGGTCTGGATCTCCGGGTCGCCGAGCACGTCGTGACGTCGCTGGTTCAAGGCTGCGAGCTCGTCGAGCGACTCGCGGCGGACGTCGCGGCTCATGCCTTCGGGGTCCTTGAGGTAGAGGACGCGCTCGCCCTTGTTACGGAGTTTCACGCCCTGGTGCTTGGTCGGGAGGAAGCCCGCGCCCCAGAGCCGGTCATAGAGCGGCTGGTCGTCCGGGCGGCCGCTGCCGAAGGAGCTCAGCACCACGTAGGCGGGCAGGTCCTTGTTCTCGCTGCCGAGGCCGTAGCTCGACCAGGCGCCGATGGACGGGCGGCCGGCGAGCTGGCTGCCGGTCTGCATGAAGGTAATCGCGGGGTCGTGGTTGATCGCCTCGGTGAACATCGAGCGCACCACGCACCACTCGTCGGCCTTGGCGGCCATGTGTGGCATGAGTTCGCTGAACCACGCGCCGCTTTGGCCGTGCTGCTTGAAGTTGAAGATGGTCGGGGCGACGGGGAAGCTCTTCTGGCCGGACGTCATGGTCGTCAGGCGTTGGCCCTTGCGGATCGACTCCGGTAGGTCCTTGCCGCGCAGCGCGGCCATCGCCGGCTTCGGGTCGAAGAGGTCGAGCTGGGAAGGCGCGCCGCTCTGGAACAGGTAGATGATGCGCTTCGCCTTGGGCTTGAAGTGCGGCGCGGCCCCGGGGGCGGCGGCGAAGGCCGCCGAGCCGAGCACCGAGCCGAGGGCGGCCAGGCCGATGCCGCCGGCCGAACCCTTCAGGAAGGTGCGACGGGACAGCGCCATCCGGGCGGCGGGCGTCAGCCCGAGGAAATCACGGTCGTTGCAGTTCATTCGCGGGTGATGGTTTCGTCGAGGTTCAGGAGGATGTTGGCGGTCACGGTCCAGGCGGCCAGTTCCGCCGCGTCGAGGTCGGTCGGGGCCGGCGAGCGGCCGGTCGCGAGCAGCTTCTGGGCCGACGGCTGGTCGGCGCGGAAGGCGGCGAGGCGCTTCTCGAGGCCGGCGCGCAGCACCTTGGCCTCGTCGGCCTGCAGCTCGCGGCACGTCACGCGCCGGAAGGCCCAGGCGAGACGGCGGTCGAGGTCGCCGGGCTGGCGGAGGGTCGCTTCGGCCAGTTTGCGGGCGGCCTCGATGTAGGTGACTTCGTTCAGCAGGGACAAGGCCTGCAGCGGGGTGTTGCTGCGGGAGCGCTTGACGGTGCAGACCTCGCGGGTGGCGGAGTCGAAGAGCAGCATGGACGGCGGCGCGGCGGTCCGCTTCCAGATCGTGTAGAGGCTGCGGCGGTAAAGCCCTTCGCCGGTGTCGGCCTTGTAGTTGCGCATGTCGCCGTAGACGCTGGTCTCGTCCCAGACCGCCTCGGGCATGTAGGGTTTGACGCTCGGGCCGCCGATCTTGGGGATGAGTAGGCCGCTCGTGGCCAGCGCCTGGTCGCGGATCGTCTCGGCCGAGAGGCGGAAGCGGGGGCCGCGGGAGATCAGCCGGTTCTCCGGGTCCTTCTCGAGTTTGTCGGCGGTGACGGCGGCGCTCTGGCGGTAGGCCCGGCTCATCATGATGAACTTGAGCATGCCCTTCATGTCCCATTTCCGCTCCACGAAA
>CAIRWP010000144.1 GCA_903882335.1 uncultured Opitutia bacterium
AGCTGAAGTCCCCCGAGGTCAAGGCGAAGCAGGGCGGCAAGGTCTCCTTCGTCGACCTCACCTGCGTCGAGATCAAGGGCGGCACCCAGGTCGCGGTCAACGGCAACGGCTCGATCCGCATCCTCAACGACGCCGACCAGCCCGTCGAGGAGTACCGCATCGTGGCCGGTTCCGTCATCAACGTGAAGGACGGCAAGAAGGTCGCCAAGGGCGAGCCGATCGCCGCGTGGGACCCGAACTTCACCCCGATCCTCGCCAACCATGACGGTAAGGTCCGCCTTGTCGACATGATCTCCGGCGTGACCTTCACCGAGGAACGCGACGCCTCCAGCAACACGTTCTTCAAGTACGTCATCGAGTACTCGGACGAGCAGAACCCGCAGGTCCAGATCGTCGACGCCGCCGGCAAGGAGCTCGGCGCGTTCACCATCCCCGCGGGTGCCCGTGTCGAGGTCGACGACGGCGACGTCGTCACCCGTGGCGCCGTCCTCGCCAAGATTCCCCGCCAGGCCGCCAAGACCCAGGACATCACCGCCGGTCTGCCGCGCATCTCCGAGCTCTTCGAGGCCCGCCCGCCGAAGGACGCGGCCGAGATCGCCAAGATCGACGGGACCGTCCGCTTCGAGCCCTCCATCCGCGGCAAGAAGCGCCTCATCATCGCCGACTCCATCGGCCGCGAAGAGGAGCACCTCATCCCGCACGGCAAGCACATCATCGTCGCCGCCGGCGAGAAGGTGAAGCAGGGCCAGGCCCTCACCGAAGGCGCCGTCGACCCGCACGACATCCTAGACATCCTGGGTCAGTCCAAGGTGCAGGACTACCTCATCACCGAGATTCAGAAGGTCTACCGCTCGCAAGGCGTCGTGATTAACGACAAGCACATCGAGATCATCGTGGCCCGCATGCTCCGCAAGGTGCGCGTGGCCGAGCCGGGCGACTCCGACCACCTCTGGGGAGAGCACGTCGACCGCACGCTGCTGGCCAATGCCAACCGCTCGATCCACGAGCGCGGCGGCCAGATCGCCGAGTCCGAGCCAATCCTCCTTGGCATCACGAAGGCGTCCTTGGAGACGGAATCGTTCATCTCCGCGGCCTCCTTCCAGGAAACCACCCGCGTGCTGACCGACGCCGCTACCATGGCCAAGCGCGACTTGCTGACGGGCTTCAAGGAGAACGTGATCATGGGCCACCTGGTCCCGGCTGGCACGGGTCTTCCCGCCTACCGCAAGATCCGCGTCCTGCCCACGGTCCCGAAGGCCTGAAGAACCGAGGATCTACCCTGACCAAATCCCGCCGAAAGGCGGGATTTTTCTTTTAACTGGGTGGAATGCCTTCCTTTTGGGGGTTGATAGGGGGTGGGGGATACCTAGTCTGCCCACAACCCCCCTCACCGTATGACCTCGGTTCGTTTCCTTATTGCCGCCGCCTGCATGGCTGTCGGGTCTTCCCTCGGCGCCGCCAATCTCTTCCCGACCTCGCCGCTGATCCAGCTCGGCAATGACACGGACATCTTCTTCGACTCCTCGTTCGCCCTCGATATCACGGACAACCTCTACACCACGGCCAACGCGGTTTCCGCCACGTCCTGGACGGTGACCCCCGGCTTAGCCTTGGAATACGGCAAGGACTCCGCTTTCGCGGTCAACTTTTCGGCCCGCCGTAACATCGTCCGCTACAACAAGGCATCCTTGGCCGACCTCGAGGACGACCGCGACGCCCTTTCCGCCAGCATCCGCGCCGATGATGGTGGCCCGCTCAGCCTGAGCCTAGACAGTTCCTACCGCATCACCGTCCGTAATGACGACCTGGCCCAACAAGGCGTCGGCACCGTCATCCCGCTGGGCGCCAACCTGCTGCGCCAGTCCAACTACTCCCACGCCTTCGAGGCCAAGTACAAGCTCACCGAGAAGATCAACGTGACCTTAGGGTTCACCAACACCTATAACCATTACCTGAATCCGGTGAAGTACGAGGAGCAGGTGACCGACGCGGCTCCGCCGGTCGGTACTGGCAACAACGGCATCAAGACCTCCTATAACACCAACGGCCTGACGGAGCTGAACACCAAGGCGATTCCCCTCGAAGTCATCTACCAGGCCTTCGAGAAACTCTCCTTTGGCCTGCGCTACCAGCACGATATCACGGACTACTCCCCCGCGCCGTATTTTTCCCAGAACACCTCCACCGCCACCCCGGGGCTGATCACCACCCAGCGTCCCGCGGGGTCCTACCCGTTGCAGATGCGCAAGCATTTCTATGGCCTGACCGCCAAGGGCGACCCGACGGGGGCCGGTAAGCTCAACGTGACCGCACGGGCTGGCTATGCCACCTCTTCCGTGGATGGCGCGGCGAACGAACAGATCCCTTCCTTCTCGATCAACCTGCAGCACACCCTGACGGAAAAGGTCAACCACTCGCTGGCCTTGTCCCGCGACATCAACGCGAACAACACGGGCGGCCAGATCGACAGCAAGTCCTACACCTACACGGTGAACTTCACCGCGGCCGAGGACCTTAGCTTCAATCTCGGGGCCACCAAGAGTGACGTCCTTGCCGGTCCGACCGTCGTCAACACCATGGTCTACAACCTAGGGGCCGATTATAAATATAATCCCCACCTGAGCTTCACCTTGGCCTACAGTTCCACCGACTCGAAGCTCCCCGGCAACGCCGCGGCCAACTTCCAGGCCAACGCCCTGACGATTTCAGGGGCTTTCCGCTACTAAGCGGCGCCGGGGCCTCGGTCGAACGCAGGGGCGGAGGGTCTCGTTGACCTCCCGCCCCTTTCCGTTCATGCTTTACCCCATGCTCCTTAACCTCCGCGACCTTCTGCGGCTCGGCCTGGTCTGGGCCTGCCTGGTCGGCCCTGGCTTGCTGGCCGCCGAGCCGGCCGCCCCCCCCGCCGGGGAGCCGGCCCCGCTTCGCCCGAGCTACCGCCTGCGGGCGCGCGACACCATCCGCGTGGGCGTGATCAACGAGGCGGACACCTTGGTCGAGCGCCGGATCAACCCCGACGGCACGGTGGACATCCCCTTCCTCAAGGAGATCGTGAAGGTCGGCGGGCTCACGGTGAGCGAGGCCCAGGCCGTGCTCGAGAAACTCTACCTCAGGTATTTCAAGCGGCCCCAGGTGGTCCTGAGCATCGTCACCTATGCGGAGCGCCGTATCTACGTGAACGGCTTCGTCGGCAAGCCCGGCTCGGTCCTCGTCCCGCCGGAGGAAACCCTGACGCTCGGCCGGGCCCTCTCGATGGCGGGGGGCATCCTCGCCCGCGGTAGCCGCACGGATGTCACCGTGACCCGTAGTCTGAACGGCGTCCCGACGCCGATCCAAAAGGACATGTCCAAGATCGACAAGGGGGAGGAGCCCGACTTCCCCCTCGAGGACGAGGACCAGATCTACGTCCGCGACCGCACCTTCTGAACCCATGGACATGCCTTCCCCCAAGCCCGGTCAACCCCCGGAGGACCCCTCGCGCGGACCGCGCGGCTACGGCTCCTACGGCGGCTATGCGGGCTATGGCGCCGCGGGTTACGGCAACTACGGCGCCGCCGCCGGCGGGCCCGGCGGTAAAGGCGGACCTTTCGCCGCCTACCTCACCATGCTCCGCGAGCGCTGGTGGTGGGTGCTCCTATCGGTCCTGGTCTTCGTGACCATCGCGGTGGTCTACACCTCGACGATCATCCCGGAATACCGCGCCGCCGGGCGGCTACGCGTCTACCGGCTCACGCCGACCATCGGCACCGGCAACTCCGGCGTCGACGAGACGCAGCGCATCGGCTCCAACGACGACTTCCTGACCGCCATCGAATCCATGAAGAGCACGGCGGTGATCGAAGGGGTCTCCCGCCTGCTCACCCCGGCCGAGCGCAAACTTGTCCTCGAGCCCTACCAGCAGGGTAACCTCTTCACCGGCCCCCTGACCGAGCAGGAAGTCTTCGCCCGCCAGCGCGGGGTCAACCCGACCCGCCAGACCTTCGTGGTGAACGTCGACTTCACCCACCCCAACCGCGAGCTGGCTCGCCTCGTGGCGCAGCGTTTCTGCGATGTCATCCAGAAGTCCAGCGAGGACGAGCGCCTCACCATCACGCACCCGCTGGTCGAGAAGGCCCGCATCGAGATCGAATCCCTCGAGGACAAAATCCGCCGCCTCTACGAGAAGAAGAACGGTCTCGTGAAGTCGGGCGACCTGCTGGACATCGCGGGCACCACCAACAGCATCGCCGCGCAGCGCTCCAAGCTCATCCAGGATCGCGAGGATTACCGCAAGCAGCTCGACGAGATCGGCATCGTGGTCGCCTTGGTCAAGCAGTACCGCGCCGCCGGCCGCGACCTCTCGGAGATCCCGCTCGTCCGGTCCGATGCCGACGTCGCCGCGGCCCGGTCCAAGTCGACCGACGCGCAGACCCGCGTGCGCGCGATGGAGGAGATTTACACGGACCTGCACCCCAAGATGATCGCCGAGCGGCAGGCGCTCGCCCAGCTGTCGGCCGAATTCCAGCGGGCGGTGAAGACCAAGGCGGACTCCCTCGCCGCGGCCCAGGTCGACCTCCGCGCCAAGCTGGACAACGCCGTCGAGATTCTCCGTCAAAAGGACGAGGCCATCAACCGCCTCCAGGCCGCCGCCGTCGAGCTCGAGAAGATCGACAAGGATATCCGCGCCAATGAGGAGTTCCTCGGCCGCATGAAGCTGAACTACGAGGAGGCCAAACTGCGCACCGCCACCTCCGGCATCAGCACCTCCATCCGCGTGATGGATAAGCCCTCCGTGTCCGACAAGCCGGTCAACAAGAGCTTCAGCGTCAACGCGCTTGCGGGGCTCGCCCTTGGGTTCTTCGCGGGTGTCGGCCTCGTCCTGCTGCTGGGCGCGCTCGACGACCGCCTGAAGTCCGTGCGCGACCTCGAGGGCGGCCTGGGTATTCCGGTGCTCGGCACAGTGCCGAAGGTCGCCGAGACCGCCGGCCCGGACCGCGCCCTGCTCGCCCGGCAGGACAAGGACCGGCAGGCGACCGAGTCCGTCCGCGCCATCTACTCCGCGATGAAGATCAACCCGGCCTCGGCGGCCGGCCGCGTCTTCCTGGTGACTTCCACGCGCCCGGCCGAGGGCAAGACCTTCATCGCGACCAACCTCGCGCTGGCCTTCGCGCAGCATGCTGAGCGCGTCATCGTGGTCGACGCCGACCTGCGCCTGCCCAACGTGGGCCCGTCCCTCGGTTTCGCCGGCGACGGCGGGGTCAGCCGTTGGTTCAACGGGGAGATGACCTTGGATGAGGCTATCGTCAAGGACGTGGCTCCCGGGCTCGACGTCCTGCCCGTGGGCCTCAGTTGCCGCAACCCCACGCAGGTCATCAACAACCCGCGGTTCGCCGAGATGATTGACGAGCTGCGCCGACGTTACGACCGCGTCTTCATCGATTCCCCGCCCATCGGGGCCGTCTCGGACGCGCTGCACCTCATCCCCAAGGTCGACGGCGTCGTCTACGTCGTCCGCTTCAACCTGGTGAGCGCCCGCAACGCCGCCGCCTGCCTGGCCCGCCTGCGCGACGCCGGCGCCCCGATGCTCTACGCCGTGCTCAACCAGATGTCGGTGCGCCTCGCGTCCGTCTACACGGACACCTACGACCCGTCCGCCGGCAAGTATTACGTCGGCGAGTCCGGCGCCGGCCCCAAGGCCTGAGTTTCCCGTCATGCGTCTCCCTCTCCTCCTGCTCCTCGCGGCGGCCTTCAGCGGCTGCCAGACCGCCCCGGTCACCGGCCGGGCGCAGTTCATCCTCGTCGATGAGGCCGAGGTCGCCTCGCTGTCGGCCGGCGAGTTCGTGAAGATGAAGAAACTGCCGAACGACCCGCGGCTGGCGAAGATCCGCGAGATCGGCCTCAAGATCGTCGCGGCCGCGCGGCGCGACGACCGCAACGGCGTGCTCCCGCCGGCGTCGCGCTGGGAGTTCGCCATCATCGACGACCGGTCCCCGAACGCCTTCGCCATGCCCGGCGGCAAGATCGGTTTCAACGCCGGCATGTTCGCCTACACTCCCACCGACGACGACATCGCGGTGATCCTCGGTCACGAGGTCGCGCACGTCATCTGCCAGCACGGCGCCGAGCGCGTCTCGCAGCAGCTGGGCGTCGCCGCGGCGGTCGCCATCACCGACGAGGCCACGAAGAAGAAGGACGCCCAGACGCGCCAGGCCTGGGTCGCCGCCATCGGTCTGGGCGCGCAGCTCGGCGTCTTGTTGCCTTACAGCCGCGACCACGAGTCTGAGTCCGACCGCGTCGGCCTGCGCTTCATGGCCCGCGCCGGCTACGATCCCGAGAAGGCCCCGGGCTTCTGGGAACGGTTCGCCAAGATCGGCGGCTCCCGCCCGCCGGAATTCCTGTCGACCCACCCCGCGGACGCCACCCGTATCCGGCAGCTACGGGGCTGGATGGCCGAGGCCAAGGCGCAACGCCCCAAGGGCTGACGCTCAGCGTCGCTCCAGACGCAGCGGGCAGGTCAGGTAGATACCCTTCGGGTCGTTCAGGGTCCGGATCGCCCGTAAGGTCTCGGCGTGCGTCCGCAGGAAGAGCACCGCGGGGTCGCTCGGCGCCGCGCGGGTGAAGAGCGGGCGGTCCTCCCGGCCGTCGGAGAGCAGCTGCTGCAGCAGCGACTCCTCGCCCTCATGCAGGGCGGGGACCTGGACCAGCTGGGCGTCCTTCAGTTCCGCCAGCGACTGGGCGAGGGCGATGGCCTCGCGGAGGCCGCCGAACTTGTCGACCAGGTTGCGCTCGCGGGCATCGGTCCCCAGCCAGACGCGGCCTTGGGCGAGCTCATGCACGCCGTCGCGCTCCAGCTTGCGGCCCTCGGCGACGACCTTGAGGAAGTCCTCGTAGACCTCGTCCACCATAGACTGGATCAGCGCGAGTTCGTCGGCGGCGGCGGCCCGGTGGGCTTGGCCGAGGTCGGCGTAGCGGTTGGTCTTCACCCCGTCGTGCCCGAGGTGGAACTTCTTGGCGAGCTCCTCGTAGTTGAACTGCAGGCCGAAGACGCCGATGGAGCCGGTGATGGTGGCCGGGTCGGCCATGATCACGCTCCCGCGCGCGGCGATGTAGTAGCCGCCGCTGGCCGCGAGGTCGCCCATGGAGACGACGACGGGCAGGCCTTTCTTGCGGAGCAGGGCGACCTCGCGCGCGATCAGGTCGCTGGCGAAGGCGGAGCCGCCCGGGCTGTTCACCCGCAGCACCACGGCCTTCACGCGGGCGTCGGCCCGGAGGCGCCGCAGTTCGAAGGCCAGGCGGTCGCCGCCGACCTCGTCGGGGCCGCCCCAGCCGTCGACGATCTCGCCTTCGGCGTAGACCACCGCGACCTTGTCGGCGCCGCGGGGCAGCTGGACCTTGTCGGCGTAGCGCGCCAGCGACACCTGGCGGAAGGACGTCTCGCTGTCGTCGACCGCCGCCCCCGCCTTGAGCACTTTCTCGATGAATTCGTCGCGCTGCTGCAAGGTGTCCACCAGCTTGAGCGCCAGGGCCTTCTTCGCGGGGAAGATGCCGCCGGCGTCGGCCGCGCGGTTGAGCGCGGCGTTGGTGAGCTTACGGGATTGGGCGATCTGGCCCACGACCCGGCTCCACACGCCCTGCACCAGCCGGGTGGACTGCTCGCGGGACGGCTCGCTCATGCGGTCGCCGAGGAAGGGCTCCACCGCCGACTTGTATTTGCCGACCTTAGTGACCTGCACCCCGATCCCGAGCGTCCGCAGCGTTTCGCCGAAATAGAGGTTGCTCGCGGCGAGGCCCTTGAGCTCGAGTTCGCCGGCGGGGTGCATCGCGATCTGGTCGGCGACGCTCGCGAGGTAGTATTCGCCCTGGCTGCCGTTCTCGATCCAGGCGAAGACCGGCTTGCCGCTCTCCTTGCGGAACTCGGCGATGGCTTGGCGGAGCTCGCCCAGCTGGACGACGCCGGCTTCGATCTCGCCGGCGATCACGACGCCCAGGATGTTCCGGTCCTTGGCGGCCAGCTCGAGCGCGGCGAGCGCCCGGTAGAGGTCCACCGTTGGGCGGGGGTCGTCGCCGAGCAGCGCGCCCAGGCCCGCTTTGCCGTGCGCGGGGGTGTCGTTCACCACGAGTCCGTGGCCGACGACGAGTAGGGTGCCGGGCCGGACGGTCACGGTCGGTGCGCCGCCGCCCGAGGCGCTCAGCCCGGCGACGATGAGCACCAGCAGCAGGAAGGCGCAGAGGGCGCCCGCGAGGAAGGTGCCGAGCACCGAGGCGAGGAGGGATTTGAGGAATTCTTTCATGGGGCGTCCGCGGAGGGTTTCCGCACGATGCCCGCCTGGCGAAACATCGCCATTCAAAAGACGCTTTTTCGACGCTGGTTTCCGCTGGTTTACTGTCGCGGGCGTCGTTAGATTGACCGCATGTACGAGCAGACCCCGGATGCGGGCGCGGCCACCGAACGCAAGGCGCTGGCCATCAACCTCGACCGTTCCGCCTACGGCGCGTTCGCCGAGATCGGGGCGGGGCAGGAGGTCGTCCGCCATTTCTTCAAGGCCGGGGGTGCCTCGGGCACCGTCGCCAAGAGCATGTCGGCCTACGACATGCGGGTCAGCGACGCCATCTACGGCCATCCCAAGCGTTACGTCTCGCGCGAGCGCCTGGAGCAGATGCTGCAGCACGAGTACCAGCTGCTGGTCGATCGCCTGGCCGCCGAGCGCGGGGCGCAGACCCGCTTCTTCGCCTTCGCCGACACGGTCGCGACCACCCCGCACGACGGCAAGGGCCAGGGGCATTCCTGGATCGGCCTGCGCTTTCAGGAGGCACCGCTCAGCCCGCCCAGCGAGGTGCTCCTGCACCTGCGGCTGTGGGACAAGGACGCGGGCCGCCAGCAGGACGCCCTCGGCATCGTCGGGGTCAACCTCATCCACGCCGCCCTCAACGCCCGGACCGGCGTGGACGCCTTCCTCACCGCCCTCGTCGAAGGCGTGGGCGTCGGCCGGGTGGAGGTCGAGTTCGTCCATTTCAAGGGCCCGGCCTTCGGCGCCTTCGACAACCGGTCCGCGGCGCTCCGCCTGGTCCGTCTGGGCCTGACCGACGCCGTGCTGTTCGGGCCCGAGGGCGTCCCCGAGGTCCCCAGCGAATACCTCTACAAGAAAAACCTGCTCGTCGCGCGCGGCACCTTCCGGCCCGTCTCCCTCGTCAACGAGGACATGCTCGCCTGCGCCCTGCGCAACCTAGGGGAGGGCGGGGCGGACGTCCTGCCGCTCTTCGAGATGTGCATCGGGTCGGACCCGCACCCCGAGGCGGAGCTCATCGACCGCATCCGCCTCGTCGCCACGCTCCGTCGCCCGTTGCTCGTCACCCGGCACCGCGGGTGGTACCGCCTGCCGGCCTATTTCCGCATGCACACCACCGGGCGCATCACGCTGGTCGCGGGCATGAACAACCTCGTCGACCTCTTTAACCCCGAGCACTACACGCAGCTCGAGGGCGGCGTACTCGAATCCTTCGGCCGCCTCTTCAAGGACGGCGTCCAGGTCATGGTCTACCCGATGCGCGGTGACCAGCTACGGCGCCTGGTGGCCGATCCGGTCGCCTGCAAGGTCTGCTTCCCCGAAAGCTATTCGATCAAGGAGGACGCGGTCATCGCCGCCGGCGACATCCAGATGCGCCCGACGGTGGCCGGCCTCTTCCAGCACCTCCTCAACAACGGTTTCTTCGTGCCGATCGCGGGCGCCGACCCGGCCGCGATGGCCTGCCAGCCCCGCACCCTGGCGGACCGGATCCGGGCGGGCGACGCCGGCTGGGATAAGGAAGTGCCGCCGCCGGTTGCCATCGCGATCAGGAGCCTCAAGTTATGGGCCGACTGACCGCCCATGACCGTACCCCTGACCTCGTTGCCTCCGCAGGACGGCGCCGAACTCGCCTTGTCGGTCGAGCGGGCCTACCGCGAGGGCGAGGTGCTTGACCGGCTGGAGGCGCTCTGGTCGCTGATCCTGGCGAAGTGCTTCCTGCTGCAGTGGGCGATCGACGCCTACGCCCTGCCGGTGCGCGGCCTGGTCTACGTCTGGCTGCTCACCTTCGCCATGGCCGGCGCGGCTTCCGCGCTCTACCTCCGGGCCCATCGCCTGAGGCTGCGCCTGCTACCGTGGCGCGCCCGCGTCAGCACCGCCCTGCTGGTCGGCCTGCTGGTCGGCCTCGGCGCCCTGGCCTACGCGCACGGCGCGCGCGGCCTGTTGTCCGCCGGCGCCGCGGCCGCGCTCGCCTGCGTCCTGCTCGGCAATGCCTCGCTGGTGCGCGCGACCTTGGTCGGCGGACCGGAGCCGATGGTCGGCGCCCTGCTCTGGTGGGCCGCCGCGGGGCAGGCTTTCCGCGACGCCGACGAGCGGGCCTTACTCTGGGTCGGGCTCGGTTTCCTCGGGGCGCAGGCCTTGCCTGGGTTCGCCCGCCTCGCTCGCCGGCGTCGGGAGCAACGCGTCTGATCAGCCCAGGTCGACGGCGGACTTGCCGCCGGTGCTGTTGATGAGGTGCGCCATGAAGCGCTTCATCGCCGGCGTCAGGACGCGCCCCTTGCGGTGCACGATCGCGAGCGGCCGGGCCACGCGGCGGTCGCGCAGGCGCAGCATCACGAGCGTGCCTTGCTCGACTTCCTGCCGGATGGTGCCCTCGGGGACGAGGGCCACGCCCGCGTCGACCTCGACCGCACGCTTCAGGGTCTCGATGTTGTCGAACTCCATCGACGGCTCGAGCTCGATGCGCTGCTCGCGGAAGAACTGGTCGAGCGCCTTGCGCGTCGGGATGTCCTGGTCGAAGCCGATGAACTTGCCGCCCTGCAGGTCGGCGAGGTCGATCTCCTTCTTGCCGGCGAGCTTGTGCTTGGGCGCGCAGATCGCGACGAGCTGGTCCTCCATCAGCGGGGTGATTTCGATCTGCCGCATCTTCTGCGGGAAGGCCACCAGACCGAAATCGACGGCGTTGGAGATCACGTCCTCGTAGACGAGGTTGGAGCGCCGGTACTCGACGCGCACGTTGACGTGCGGGAATTCCTGCATGAAGCGTTTCACGTGCGGCGGCAGCTCATGGAGGCCGATGGAGACGATGGTCGAGACGTGGACCGTGCCGCTGACGACCTTGCGCATCTCCTGCATCTCGCTCGAGACCTGCTCGTAGCGGTTGAGGATGTCCTTCGCGGCCTCGTAGAGGCTGCGGCCCTCGCGGGTCAGCCGGAACTGCTTCTGGCTGCGGTCAACGATCAGCACGTTGAAGTGCTTCTCCATGGAGCGGAGCTGCTGGCTGACGGCCGACTGGGTGATGGCGTTGAGCTTGGCGGCCTTGGAGAAACTCTCGTTGTCCACCAGGTCGCGGAAGATCTTCAGGTTCTCGATGTGCATGGGTGAAAGTCCTTGGATTAATAAATCTAATGACAAATGCCTTCAAGTGTAGTTTTGCTTATCTAGCAGCCGCGCTCCTCCGGAATCAGCCCTCTGGCGGCGTTGACTCGGAGGCCAATCTCCTCCACTAGTGTTCAAATGGTCACCTATGACCAGTTCGCGGGCCGATGCGAGGCCGTCTTGGGCCGGATCCGGCAGGCCTGCTTGGCCGCCGGCCGGGCGCCCGACTCCGTGCGCCTACTGCCCGTGACCAAGACGCACCCCGTGGACGCGGCGCTGTTCGCCCACCGGTTCGGTCTGCCCGCGGTCGGCGAGAATCGGGTGCAGGAAGCCCTCCAGAAGCGTCCCCAAGCCCCCGCGGAGCTCCGTTGGGAGCTCATCGGCCATCTACAGTCGAACAAGGCCAAGCAGGCCCTCCAAAGGTTCGACGTCATCCAGTCGGTCGACTCGGCCGAACTCGCCGCCCGCCTCGGTCGGATCGCCGGCGAACTTGGCCTGGTCCGGGAAGCCCTCATCCAGGTCAACTCCGGGGACGATCCGGCCAAGTTCGGCTGCGACCTCGCCGCCGCGCCCGCCGTCCTCGAGGCCGCCTTGGCTTACCCCGCCCTGAAGGTGACCGGGTTGATGGCCATCGCCCCGTTGTCCGATGACCCGGCCGTGGCCACGCGGACCTTCGAGGCGCTGCGACGTTGCCGCGACGAGCTGGAGGCCCGGTTCGCCGTCCGGCTGCCGGAGCTCTCGATGGGCATGAGCGGCGACCTCGAACCGGCCGTGGCTGCCGGCTCCACCTGCGTCCGCGTGGGCTCCGCGCTCTTCGGCGAGCGTCCCTCCGCATGATCCGCCGCCTCATCATCCGAGACCTCGCCCTGATGGACCGCGCCGATCTCGAGGTCGGCCCGGGCTTCACCGTCGTCACCGGCGAGACGGGCGCGGGCAAATCCGTGCTCCTCGGCGCGCTTTCGCTCCTGGCGGGCAACCGCGCCGCGAAGACGATCGTCCGCAAGGGCGCCGAGGAATGCGCGGTCGAGGCCGAGCTCGTGGTCGAGGGCGACCGGCGCTTCGACGAGACGCTGAAGGCGCTGGATCTGCCCGCCTGCGACGACGGCCTGCTGATCCTCAAGCGTTCGGTCCATGCGACCAAGGCGGGGCGGATCTCCGTCAACGGCGGATCCGCCACGCTCACGCAGCTCCAGCAGCTCGGCGAACTCTGGATCGATTTCCATGGCCCGGGCGAACCGCAGAAGCTGATGCGTGCCGAGACCCAGCTCGAGATGCTCGACCTGCACGCGGGCCTGGCCGCGCCGCTCGCCGCCTACCGCGCCGGTTGGCGCCAGCGTCACGAGCTGCTCCGCGAGGCCGCCGAAGCCGCCGCGGCCGAGCGGCTCTCCGAGGATGAGGAGGCGTTCCTCCGCTCGCAGCTGGAGAAACTGGATTCGCTCGACCTTTCCGAGGAGGCCATCGCCAAGCTCGAACGCGACCACGCCCGCGCTTCCCGCGCGCAGGAACTCGCCGCGCTCCTCGGCCAGCTCGACGCGGGCCTCGGGGCCGACGGGCTCGGCGAGGTGCTCCCGAAGTTGCTCAAGGCCGGCGATGACGTGGCCCGGATCGACGCGGACGCCGCGTCGCTGCGCGACCGCCTGAACTCCCTCGCGGCCGAGGCCGAGGATATCCGCGCCGATTTCGCCCGGCTGGGGCGCGGGCTTTCCGCCGACGAGGAGGCCACGGCCGACCTCGACGCGCAGATGAACCGCTGGCTGGAGTTCCGTCGCAAGTACGGCCCAGGGGCCGAGACCGTGCGCGAGAAACGCGAGGCGCTGCGTCGCCGGCTGGCGTCCCAGGGCGACGTCGAGGCGCGGGTGGCCCAGCTGAAGGCCGAGGCCGCCCAGGTGGAGAAGGAGCTGCGCAAACAGGCCGCGGTGCTCCGCGCGGCCCGCCTCAAGGCCGCCGAGAAACTCGCCGCCGCGGCCCGCAAGATGCTCGGCTCGCTCGGCTTCAAGAAGGCGGACCTGCGCATCGAGGTCGCCGTCGCCGAACTCGGGCCGCGCGGGGCCGACGCCGTCCGCTTCCGCTTCTGCCCGAACGCGGGCCAGGACCTCCTGCCGCTCGACCAGATCGCCTCCAGCGGCGAAGCCGCCCGCGTCATGCTAGCCCTCAAGACCGTGCTCGCCGCGGTCGATCGGACGCCGGTGCTGGTCTTCGACGAGGTCGACGCCAACGTCGGCGGTGAGATCGGGGCCCAGGTCGGGCGCGAGCTCGCCGCCCTCGGGGCCGGTCATCAGGTCTTCTGCGTGACGCACCTCCCGCAGGTCGCCGCCCTCGGCCACGCGCACCTGGTCGTGACCAAGACGCAGGACGACCGCTCGACGACGGTCGCGATCGCGCCGGTCCACGCCCGCCGCAAGGATCGCGAGTCCGAGCTGGCCCGCATGCTGGGCGACCGCGCCAGCAAGGTGGCGCTCTCCCACGCCCGCGAACTGCTCGACGGCGCGAAGTAGGCTCAGGCCTTCTTTACGTAGCGATCCAGCCGCAGGCGCCGAATCACCCGTAGGCCGATCGCCGCCGCCCAGGGCTTGGGTAGACGCGCGGAGAACCAGCCCAGCAGCTTGTGCTTCCACCCGGTAATCACCTGCGGTTGGGCCTTCGCCATCGCGTGCAGGGCCTCGTCGACGCACGCCTCGGCGGTCTGCCCGCCAATCCCGGTCGAGCCGGTGAAGCCCGCGGCCTTGGAGAAGTTGGTCGAGACCGGGCCGGGGCAGATCGCCACGCACCGCACGCCGTACGGGCGCGATTCCGCGTCCAGCGCGATGCTCCAGTGCAACGCGAACGCCTTGGTCGCCGCATAGGTCGTCATCAGCGGCGTCGGCTGGTACGCCGCGAGCGAGGCCACGGTCGCGACCTGGCCACCGCGCGCCTTGAGGTCGGGCCAGAGCAGGCCCGTCAGGTGCACGACGGCGCGCATGTTGACGTCGACCATGCGTAACGTGTGCGCCAGGTCCGGGGCGGGGAACTCGCCGTAGGCGCCGAACCCGCTGTTATTAACCAGCAGTATCCTTCCTTCCCGCGGCATAAGTTTCCGTAATTCGCCGACAACCTTCTCGATCTCATGCGGTTGCGCGAGGTCGCAGGTAAGGTGACTGAACTTCAGGGAATTCGGGACGCCTTCCGGCGCGGTGCGGGAAAGGTTGAAGACGGCCGCGGCGGTGCCAGACTTTCCTAGGCGCGAGAGGATTACGCGTCCGATGCCCGAAGAAGCTCCGGTGATGATCACACAAGTAAAACCCTTGAGGAAATCGTCGACGAAGTCGGTGCGGGCCATGGACGTAGGTTCGTTCGTCAGCCCTAACAACACAACCCCAATGAGCAATGCTCCCATCGTCGTGTCCGGTGTCCATATGGACCTGACCGACGCCCTGAAGGAAACGGTGTGCGCCAAGGTCGAAAAGCTGCTGCGCCACAACCCGCGGATCATCCGCGTGCACGTCGAGCTCGTCCACGCCCGTTCGCGCGACCACAGTCGCGAGTTCGCGGCCCAGATCCGGCTGGAGGTGCCGGGTCCGGACATCGTGGTCCGGGAAGAATCCGAGGACTTGTACAAGTCCCTCGACCTCCTGGTCGACAAGGTCGACCGCCAGCTCCGCCGCCGCCATCGGCTGGAGAAGGAAAAGCGGAACCACCCGCACCCGACCGACCTCGGGGATCTCGGCAAGGCCGCCTGAACCGCGGCCGAGCCCGTGCGACCGACCCCGGTGGCCTCACGGCCTCCGGGGTCTTTTGTCGGCCCACCGCCCCGAAACACCCTCGCCCTCCGGCGGCTCCCGGCTTTTATCCAGCCCCATGCGGATCTATTTCATGGGCATCTGTGGTACGGCGATGGGCAACGCCGCCTTACTGATGCGCGCGCTCGGCCATGAGGTCATGGGCTCCGACACCGGGATCTACCCGCCGATGTCCGACCTCCTCCGCGGGGCGGGGGTCGATATCCTTGAAGGCTGGTCCGCCGAACGTCTCGCCCAGCTCAAGCCCGACCTGGTCGTGGTCGGCAACGTCGCCTCCCGCGGCCATCCCGAGGTCGAGTGGTTGCTCGAAGCCCGCACCCAGCCGTACGTTTCGCTTCCGGAGCTACTCCGCACCCGCCTCCTGAACGAACGCCGCAACGTGGTCGTCGCCGGCACCCACGGCAAGACCACCACGACCTGCCTGGCCGCGGTACTGCTCAAGGCCAACGGCACCGAGCCGGGCTGGCTCGTCGGCGGCGTCCCGCGAGACCTGCCCGATTCTTCCCATCCCGGCCAGAAGGGCGGGCCCTTCGTCATCGAAGGTGACGAATACGACACGGCCTTCTTCGACAAGCGCAGTAAGTTCATCCAGTACCTGCCGCACGTCCTCGCGATCAACAACTGCGAGTTCGACCATGCGGACATCTTCCGCGACCTCGACGATGTCCTGCGGACCTTCTCGCACGTGATCCGTATCGTGCCGCGCGACGGCGCGATCGTCGCCAACGGCGACGACGCCAACGTCCTCGGCTTGGTGAAGAACGTCACTTGGGCGCCGGTCGTACGCGTCGGCACCGGTGCCGCGAACGACGCGATCATCGCCGATTTCCAGGAATCCCCGACGGGTTCATCTTTCACGCTCCGGTGGAAGGGTAAGGAATGGGGTCAGGTGAAGTGGGCCCTTCCTGGCCTCTTTAACGCCCGCAACGCCGCGATGGCGGCCGTCTCCGCGGGCCTCCTGCTCGACGCCCAGGATCCGACCAGGCTGAAACTCGACGCGCTCAACTCCTTCCTGGGCGTCCAGCGTCGCCAGCAGGTCCTCGTCGACCGTCCCGACCTGACGGTTATCGAAGACTTCGGCCACCACCCGACCGCGCTCGACCTGACGCTCGCCTCCCTCCGCGCCCGTTACCCGCGGCATCGGCTCGTGGCCTGCTTCGAGCCGCGCAGTAACACCGCCGCCCGCAAGGTGATGCAGGATGCCTTCCGCGAGGCGCTCAAGCAGGCCGACGAGGTCTTTCTCGCCCCTCCGCACCGCGCCGATAAACTCGGTGAGGAGCGGTTTGACAGCGAAGGGGTGGCCGCCGCCATCACGGCCGCCGGCAAGCACGGCTTCGCCCCAGCTTCCAACGAAGCGCTGCTCGCCGAGCTGACCGCCGTGGTGCAGGGCGACCCGTCCCCGCGCTGCGTCATCTTCTTCTCGAACGGCGCCTTCGGCGGCATCATCAAGAAATTCGCCGCCCAAGCCTGAGCTACGCGAACAGACCCAGCGCCTGCCGGGCCTGCGCCGAGTCTTGGGCGATTTGCGCCTGTAGGGCCGGGAGGTCGGCAAACTTCTGCTCGGCGCGGAGGCGACGGATCCAACGGACGCGCACGGCGTCACCGGTGGTCGGGGCCGCGCCGCGGAGCACGTGGGCTTCGAGCAGGGGAGCGACCGGTCCGCTCTCGACCGTCGGGCGCTGGCCGTAGTTCGCCACGGCGGGCAGGGCCTCGCCTTGGAAGATGACCTCGACCGCGTAGACGCCGTAGGCGGGCTTGAGCTCGGGTTCCCAGGCCACGTTCACGGTCGGGAAGCCGAGGGTCCGCCCGAGACGGCGGCCGCCGATGATGACGCCCTCCGCCTCGTAGGGGCGGTGCAGCATCGCGTTGGCGAGGTCGAGTTCGCCCGTCACGAGGCACTGGCGAATCCGCGAACTGCTCACCGTCTCGTCGCCGAGGCGGACGGCGGCGACCAGTCGCACGCCGAGTCCTTCGGCCGTGCCCTGGGCGATGAGGGTCTCGCCGTGGCCCGCGCGTCCGCGGCCGTATTGGAAATTGGCGCCGACGTGGAGCGACTTCAGGTGGGGGAAGGTCTGCTGCAGCCACCGCGGGAAATCGGCGGCCGCGATGCTGGCGTGGGCGCGGTCGAACGGCTCGTGGTGGACCATCTGGGCGCCGGCTTCGGTCAGCCGCTCGTCCTTCTGCGCGCGCGTGAAGATCAGCGGGACGGCCGACTCCGGGCGCAGGACCTTGCTCGGGTGCGGGTCGTAGGTGAGCACGCCGACGAGCCCGCCATCCGCCCGGGCGGCTTCGCGGGCGGAGTGCAGCACGGCGCGGTGGCCGAGGTGCACGCCGTCGAAGGCACCGATGGCGAGATGGAGGGGCAGGCTCATGCGGCGGGCGCGGCTTCGCTCACGGGCACGAGGGCGGCGATGAGCTGCGCGTCGGTCATCGCGCCCAGCTGCGGCAGCGTGTGGCCGCGGGAGAGGTCGAGGCCGCCCGAGCGGGTGCGTCGGAGCATCGAGAGGTGGGCGCCCGGGCCGAGCTTACGGCCGAGGTCGTAGGCCAGCGTGCGCACATAGGTGCCCTTGGTGCAGCGGACGCGGAAGTTGATCTTCGGACTCTCCCAGGATAGCAGTGCGAACTCATCGAGGCGGATGGCGCGCGGTTCGCGGGCGACCTCGAGGCCCTTGCGGGCGAGCTCGTAGAGTTTCTGGCCGCCGATCTTCTTGGCCGAATGCATCGGGGGCACCTGGAACTGATCGCCCAGCATCGAGGCGAGGGCTGCGCGCACCTGGGCTTCGGTGATCTCCGGCACGGGGTTCGTCTCCAGCGACACGCCTTCGGCATCCTGGGTGTCGGTGACGACTCCCAGGGTCGCTTCGCCGAGGTATTCCTTATCCTGGGCCATCAGCTGATCCGAGGCTTTGGTCGCCTTGCCGACGAGGACGATGAGCAGGCCGGTGGCCATCGGGTCGAGCGTGCCGGCGTGTCCGACGCGACGCGTGCGATAGAGTCGACGCACGCTGTCCACGACGTCGTGGGAAGTGATGCCCTGCGGCTTGTCGACGAGCAGCACGCCCGCGGGTTCAGCGGCAGGCTCGCTCATTTCGCCGAGTATTCGCGATAGTGGTCGATGACGATGCCGAGGATCTTCGCGCGGTCCTGGGGCAGGCGGCAGCCCTGCATGTTGAAGCCAGCCGCGAGCACGTGACCGCCGCCGTTGAGTTTGCCCGCGCAGAGGTCCAAGCGGAGCTTCGGGTCGCGGCCGCGGAGGCTGCCCCGGATGCCATCCTTGCCCTCCTCCATCAGCACGGCGATCTCCACGCCGGCGACGGAGCGGGGGAATTCGACCAGGCCTTCCTTGTCCTCCTTCGTGGTGCCGGTCGCGGCGTAGTCCGCCTGCGTGAGCTCGCCAGAGCAGATCTTGCCGTCCTCGTGGAAGGCGATGGTGTTGAGGAAGCGCTTGGTCAGCTCGAGCTTGCCGCGGCTTTCTTGCTCGAAGACCCGGAAGTTCGCCTCGGCCGGGTCGGCCCCGCGGCGCACCAGCTCGGCGACGATGGCCAGCATGTCGGCCGTGGTGCTGCGGTAGCAGAACCGACCGGTGTCGGTCAGGATCCCGAGGTGCAGGCACTGCGCGGTCGCCGCGTCGATGGGCAAGCCTTCCTGCAGGGCGGCGGCGGCGAGGACATGGCAGGTCGCGGCGGCGTCGCGGACCACGATGTTCACGCGGCCGTAATCGGGGTTGGAGGCGTGGTGGTCGATGTTCGCGTGCACGCCGGCGGGGAACTTCGACAGGAGCTCCTCCCCGACGCGCGTGGCGTCGGCGCAGTCGACGGTCACGGCCACGCGGCCATCGGCGACGTACTCCGCGTTGGTGAGGAATTTCACGCCGACCACGTAGGGGGCCAGGTTCGGCGGGACGCGGTCGCGGTTGACGCAGAGGGCGTCGATCCCCGCCGCGAGCAGCAGCCGGGCCAGCGCCACCTGGGAGCCGATGCAGTCACCGTCGGGCCGCATGTGCCCGAGGACCGCCACGGGGCGTCCGGGGAGTTCCGCGATCAGGCGACGGAGGGCGGGGCCGGCTTCGGGCAGGGTGTGGGCCATGTGTGGCGGGAAGAAACATCTCCCCGCCCTCGCTGGCAAAGGCAAAAGGCGACGGCACCCGTCGCCGGACCGCGAAAGACGGTCGCGGCGCGTGTCCCACTCCGCCCGGTCGCCGTCGCGTCGAAACCGCGGAAAGGCCCGATTTACAATCCTTGGGGAACGCTTGAACCCATGGAAGGTTCGGGCATAGTCCCTGCTACACCCCCTTCCGGGGACACCCACCATCCATCATGGACAAGGACAAGAATAACAATTTCACGCCCCGCGCCCGCAAGGTCGTGGAGCTCGCCCGGGCCGAAGCCCGTCGCTTCCACCATAATTACGTGGGTACCGAGCACATCCTGCTCGGGCTCATCAAGCTCGGCGAAGGCGTCGCCGTCAACGTCCTGGGGCGCATGGGGCTGGACCTGAAGAATGTCCGCGCCGCCGTCGAGAAGTCGGTCGGCCCGGGTCCGGAGGAAGCCAAGCAGCCCGACACCATCCCGCTGACGCCCCGGGTCCAGAAGGTCATGGCCCATGCGGTCACCGAGGCCCGCAGCCTCGGCCACGCGTACGTCGGCACCGAGCACATCCTGCTCGGGCTCCTCAAGGAAGGCGAGGGCGTCGCCGCCCGCGTGCTGCTCAGCCTGAACGTCGACCTGGAACGTTGCCGGAAGGAGATCCTGGCCGACATCGACCCGTCCGCGGCCGCCGCCGAAAGCGAGGGCAAGGCCGGCGAGGATGCCCCCTCCGCCGACGAGCCGTCCGACGAGCCGCCGCCTTCCCGCAAGTCCGGTGAGGAGGGCGGTCGCGCGGGCCGCGGCGAACGCCTCTCGCTCCTGAAGACCTTCGGGCGCGACCTGACCGAACTGGCCAAGGCCGGCGAGCTCGACCCGGTGATCGGCCGCAAGGAGGAGATTCGCCGCGTGGTCCAGATCCTCTGCCGCCGCACCAAGAACAACCCCGTCCTCATCGGCGAGGCCGGCGTCGGCAAGACGGCCATCGTGGAAGGTCTCGCCCAGGAGATCGCCGCCGGCATCGTCCCCGAGATCCTGCTCGACCGCAAGGTCATCACCCTCGACCTCGCCCTGATGGTCGCGGGCACCAAGTACCGCGGCCAGTTCGAGGAGCGCATCAAGGGAGTGATGGACGAAATCAAGCGCGCCAAGAACATCATCCTCTTCATCGACGAGATGCACACCATCGTCGGTGCTGGCGCGGCCGAGGGCGCGATGGACGCCTCCAACATCCTCAAGCCGGCCTTGTCGCGCGGCGAAATTCAGTGCGTCGGCGCGACCACGCTCTCCGAGTACCGCAAGCACATCGAGAAGGACGCCGCCCTCGAGCGCCGCTTCCAGTCGGTCAAGGTCGACGACCCGTCGCCCGAGGACGCCATCCTGATCCTGCGGGGTATCCGCTCCAAGTACGAGGACCACCACAAGTGCGAGTACACCGATGTCGCCATCGAGGCCGCCGTCCGTCTCTCGCACCGTTACATCACCGCCCGCCACCTGCCCGACAAGGCCATCGACGTGATGGACGAGGCCGGCGCCCGCGCCCGCATCCGCTCGCTCAACCTGCCGCCCGAGCTCGACGCCGCCCAGGCCGACATCGACCGCGTGGTCCTCGAGAAGGAGGAGGCGTCCCGCCACCAGAAGTTCGAGGAGGCCGCCAACCTGCGCGACCAGGAGAAGAAGTTGCGCGCCAAGCGCGAGAAGATGCTCGAGGAGTGGCGTAAGAAGCGCGACGAAAAGCGCATCGTCGTCACCGAGGACGAGATGCTCCATATCGTGGCCGACTGGACGGGGGTCCCGCTCAACCGCCTCGAGAAGAAGGAGACCCAGAAGCTCCTCGACCTCGAGCAGGATCTTCAGAAGGCCGTCATCGGACAGGAGCGCGCCTGCGAGGTCATCGCCCGCGCCCTGCGCCGCTCCCGCGCCGACCTCAAGGACCCGCGCCGCCCGATCGGCTCGTTCCTCTTCCTCGGTCCGACCGGCGTCGGCAAGACGCTGCTGGCCCGCTCGCTCGCGGAACGCATGTTCGGCGAGTCCGAGGCGGTCATCCAGATCGACATGTCCGAGTACATGGAGAAGTTCACGGTCTCCCGCCTGATCGGCTCGCCGCCCGGCTACGTCGGCCATGACGAGGGCGGCCAGCTCACCGAGCAGGTGCGCCGCAAGCCGTACTCCGTCGTCCTGTTCGATGAGATCGAGAAGGCCCACCCCGACGTCATCCAGCTCCTGCTCCAGGCGCTCGAGGACGGCCGCCTGACCGACTCGCTCGGCCGGGTCGTCGACTTCCGCAACACGATCATCATCCTCACCTCGAACGTCGGTGCCGACGTGCTCCAGCGGAGCAATTCCCTAGGCTTCGACGTCGGCGTCAGCTCGACGCGCGACTACGAGAAGCTCAAGGAGCGGATCATGGACGAGACGAAGCGCGCCTTCAAACCGGAGTTCCTGAATCGCCTGACCGACATCATCATCTTCCAGCAGCTCGCCAAGGAGCACATGTCCAAGATCGTGGACATCGAGGTGGCCAAGGTCGCCAAGCGCTTGCTCGACCTCGGCGTCAAACTCGTGGTCAACGAGGCCGCCCGCGGTTACCTGGTCGAGAACGGCTGGGACGAGAAGTACGGCGCCCGTCCGTTGCGCCGTGCGGTCGAACGCCTGCTCGAGGACCCGCTGGCGGAGTCCATCCTCCGCGCCGAGCTCAACAAGGAGGAGCCGGTCATCGTCTCCGTCGGCGATAAGGGACTGGTCTTTACGCAGAAGAAGAGTGGCTCGCCCGAGCCGGGCGCCTGAGCCGGTGGAGCGCCGCGGCCTCATCGCCGGGGTCCTCGGGGCGACTGCCGTCGCCCTCGGGGCTTTCGGTGCCCATGGCCTCAAGGAACGCCTGGCGGCGATCCCCGAGGCCGCCGGCTGGTGGCAGACCGCGACCTTCTACCTGCTCACCCATGCCGTGGCCGTGGGGGCGCTCCGCCCGGGCTCCCCGGGCCGGTTCTGGGCCGTCGGAGCCGCGATCTTCAGCGGTACGCTCTACGCGCTGGCGTTGGGCGCCCCACGCTGGCTCGGTGCCATCACGCCGGTCGGGGGCGTCCTCTTGCTCACGGGTTGGGTCCTGCTCGCTTGGAACTCCGCCCGGTCCGACGCGCCCTCCGCCTGAGCCTCAACGCCTCGCCTCGGTGGTGCGAATGTCGAGTTCGTCGACGTAGAACTCCGTCGCCTCGTTGGCGTTACTGATGAAGCCGAGCCAGGCCAGTCCGTCGAACTTCGGGCTGCGGAAGGGCAGTCCCTTGAGCTCATGGGTCGCGCCGCCTCGGGGTGTCACGCGCAGGGTCCAGGTCTTGGGCGCGTCTGTGCCGAGCTCGGCGCTCAGCTCCAGGCGCACCCATTGGCGGAGTGGCATCTGCAGGTCCAGACCTTTGACCCCGGTGAGGCGACCCTCCTTGATGGCGAGCACCGGGCCCGTGGCGTAGGGGGCCCCGCCGGTCCGCCATTCATGGATGAAGTAGGCCTTCGGCTCTAGGAAGAGGTCGAATGCCACGGTGCTCATGCCGGTGCGGTGATGGGGCGCGAACACCAGCATCGGGTAATGGGCCGCCGGCAGTCCGGGGGCGTCGCGGAAGAGCAGGCTCTGCTGACCGGCCGAGGCCTGCGCTCCGGTCAGGAGCAGCGCATCGGTCGGCCCGTCGGACTTCGTCGGCGCCATCCCCGGCTTATGCTGGCGGCTGAGGCTGCCGTGCGCGGAGGGGAAGGGGTATTGCGGGTTGGTGATCCGGCCCTCGAAATCCTGATGAAGGTTGAGCGCGGGCGCCGCCGGCTTGGCCGGGCGCGGCGGGGTGGGCGCGCGCTCGAAAGTCGCGGCGACCTGACGCCACTCCGTCCCGATGACGCCCATCTTCTCCACCGCGAGCGGTTGGAAGCCGAGCGCGAAGGCGGGCGAGTCCGGCCGCAGGCGGAAGTCGCGTTTCGCCGCATCGACGAAGCGGGGGTCGGCCACGACGGACCCGGCGTCCTGTCCGGTCTGCTGCCAGGCCTCGAGGGCGAGCTTGTCGGAGGGCGGGAAGCGGACCGGGCGGCCGGAGTAGTCCCAATAGAGGTTGCCGCGCATCAGGTAGTTCTCCGGCGTGCCGCGCCATTCGTGGCCGAGCAGGCCGCCGCGGTCGAAGACCACGAGGTTGCGCTCGAACACGAACGAGCGGTGGGCCTCTTGGCGGGAACGTTCCACTTGCGATTCCTCGGCGAAGGCGAGGATGTTGTTCCGGATGACGTTATCCTTGCCGTAATGCTGGTGGAAGCCGCCGTCGGTCGTGTCGTGGACCAAGTTGCCCTCCATCGTGATGCCGGTGCTGCCCTCGTCGGTGTAGAGTCCCCAGCCGCCGTAACTGAAGCAAGACACGTGGTGGATATGGTTATGGCTCACCGAAGTGCCCTCCGACGGGCCCAGCGTGTAGACGCCGCCCATGTCGCTCAGGATGCCCTGGCCGAGGTGGTGCAGGTGGTTCCACTCGACCTTGTTGCGCTTGGCGCGGGAAGGGGCGTAGCCCCAGCGCCAGCCCACCGAGACCGCCGAATAGAAGAGGTCGGAGATTTCGTTATGCGTCACTGCGTTGTCGGCCGCCGAGCCGATCCAGACGCCGACCGCGCAGGGGAAGAGCCGGCCGCCGTCGCGGATGATGTTGTTATGGATCCGGTTGCCGCGCACCACGTCGGCGTCCTTCGGCTCGTCGTTCAGGCTGCCCACCTTGACCCCGCCCGCGCCCATGTCGGTGATGAGGCAATGCTCGATGGTCACGTCGTGCGTCCCACGGCGGAGGGAGAAACCGTAGCTACCGAAATGCGCGAGCTCGCAGCCCTCGAAGCGGATCGCGCTCGCCTGCTCCAGCGTGATGACCCCGTCCACGCGCGCGACGGCGGCCTGGTTCGGCTCGAAGGTGGCGAGGGTCGCCACGCCCTTGGCATGCCGGAACCTGAGGTCCCGGAACTCGAGGTGCGCGACCGGCCGGGCGGCCGAGCCCGTGAAGGTGAGCAGCTTCTCGAGCACCGGGTAGGTCGCCCGGACCGTCGCGAGATTCTCGCCGGGGCGGGGCAGGTAGGTGAGCTGGCCCGCGCGGCTCAGGAACCATTCCCCGGGCTCGTCCAGCAAGGTCGGCAGGTTCTCGATCACGAAGCCCGTCAGGTGGTCGAGGGTGTTGTGAGGCTTGGTGGCGCCCCCGACGATCGTGAACGCCCCGTTCGCCGGGTCCACCGACTCGAGACGGCGGCGGGTGTTATCCCACTTATGAAAGAGGTTCACCACCGCATCCTGCCGCTCCTTTTCCGAGACCTCCGCGAAGGCCTGGAGGTCCTGGGGGTCGACGCGGAGCTTCTGCCGGAAGGTTTCGCCGGCCTTCCGGTCGGCGCCGTCCTTGGTCTCGCTCTCCATCCCGCGCAGGAAGGAGTAGCCTTGCGCGTGCGAGCGGGCACGCGTGGCGCGGCGGTCGCCGACCCAGAGCTGCTCAAAGGTCTCCGTGCCCGCGGGCGTCGCGAGTTCCCAGCGGCCGGCTTTGCCCGGTTGGAACGCGGGCAGTTCGCGCCCGCCGGAGAGGATCACCCCGGCGCCGGGCGCGGCCACGTAGGCGATCGGGTGCGTGACGTCCCCGCTGTCGCCGGCGTCAAAGGACACCGTCTGGGCGAGGCGATAAGTGCCGGCGGCGAAGATCACCCGCACGGACTCCGTCAACGGCCGCGGCAACTGCCGGACGGCGAGCCGGGCACCTTCGAGCGAAGCGAGCGGTCCATCGGTGCGACCCGCGTTCGGTCGAGGCAGCCGGCCGGACCAGGCATCGTTACCGTCCGTCGCCACGTGCAGGTCCCGCGCGACGAGCGGGAAGGGGAGCGCGCAGGTCGCGAGCAGGGCGAGCAGACGGGGTAGCATGATGTCCTGTTGTTAGACTCGCGTCCCGCGTCCGACAATGCTTTACCCTGTCAGCAGCAACCGGCCTTCCGCGCGCGGCGGACCCGCGGCGCGGCGAGGTCGACCATGGCCATCAGCGGTGGCGGCAACGGGCGGCGGGAATAGTGGCACCACCGGCCCTCCTTCCGGACGACCACGAGCCCGCCGCGACGCAGCACCGCCAGGTGGCGCGAAACCGTCGGTTGATCCCGTCCCACCCAGGCCTGCAGGTCGCAGACACAGACCTCGTCCCGTCCGATCCGGGCCAGCAGGGCCAGGCGGGTCGGGTCCGCGAGCGCCCGGCAGATCGTCGGCACCGCGGGCACGGGGCGGGTTCGCTTGACTCTGGGCATCCGGCCAAGATATATATATGCGTTTGCATATGCAAATCCTAAGCGCCCAGCCCCTCACTTTCGCCGAGTTCCGGCAGGCGCTGGCCCTGGCGCCAGCCCTGGGGTTGCGCTTCCGCCTGCCGACCGGCGGGCTGACCCCGATTCACCTGCACCTCACCGAGGTCGCCCGGGTCGAGAAGCGTTTCATCGACTGCGGCGGTACGATCCGCACCCAGGCCTCGGCTCGCCTGCAGCTCTGGGCAGCGGATGATACCGAGCACCGCGTGGGCTGCGGCAAGGCGCTGCAGGTCCTCGAGCGCGGGCTCGGCCTGCTTGGTGCGACCGACCTGCCGATCGAGGTGGAGCACGATTTCCCTCTGCTCACCGTCTTTCCGGTGCTCGGCTCGGTGGTCGAGGGCGGCGAGCGCGTCTTCCTCCTGGGCGCGACCAAGGCCGACTGCCTGGCGCCCGAGGTCTGCATCCCGAACGCCTGCCAACCCGGCAGCGGTTGCTGCTGAATCTTTTCCCATGAGCAAACCCCTGGTCCTCATCCTGTGCACCGGCAATTCCTGCCGGAGCCACCTCGCCGAAGCCATCCTCCGCCGCGCCGCGGGGGACGTCATCGAAGTCGCCAGCGCCGGCTCCAAGCCCGCTGGCTACGTCCACCCGGAGGCCCTCGCGGTCCTGCAGGAGATCGGTCTCGACGCGTCGGCGCATCACTCCAAACACCTCTCGGAGTTCCTGGCCCGCCCGGTTGCGACCGTCATCACGGTCTGCGGCAACGCGGATCAGGTCTGCCCCGTCTTCCCTGGCCAGGCGAACCGCTACCACTGGGGCTTCAGCGACCCGGCCCATGCGACCGGCACGCCGGAGGAAATCCGGGCCGAGTTCCGCCGCGTCCGCGATCAGATCAGGCTGGTCTTCGAGGCGTACGCCGCCGGCCTGAAGGAAAAGCGGGCCTGAGCCTCAGGCCGCGACGGGCAGGTCCGCGAGGATGCCGTCCCACAGGGCGAGACGGGCCTCGATCGCCGCCAGCGCGGCTTGCGCGGCCTCCTCCGCCTTGCGCGGGTCCTCGCCGCAGAGCAAGGCGGTCATCCGGCGCGCGATCTCACCGTGATGCCCGCCGTCGACCTCGATATGCCTTTCGAGGTAATACCGAAAGACGTCGAGTTTGCCCGGATGGTCGGAGCTCAGCCGGCGGACCACTTCCAGGAACATCTCCGGGATCAGGTCTTCGCGACCGTAGGTGAAGGCCGCCGCGACCTCGTGCGTTTTCCCTGCGCAGGCCAGGGTGAGCGTCGCGGACGTGAAGCGCGCCGCGGCGGGCGGCGGGTTCGCGCCGCGCAAGGCCTCGGCGAAGGCGGTGCCCCCGGCGATGGCGGCGGCCACCGCGCGGATCGGGCGGTCCTCGGCCCCGGCCGCGCGCATCGCCCGCAGGTAGAGGTCGAAGTGGCTGATCCGCCCACCCTCGGGGTCGATATCGGATTCCTCGCCGCAGACGATCTCGTTGATGAGGTAGCGGACCTCGGCGTCGCCCACCGGCACCCAGGGGACGGTGACGCAGGTGAGGTCGCGCTGCAGGCGTTTCAGCAGCGACATGAAATCCCAGACCGCGAACGCATGCGACCGCATGAAGAGCCGGACGTCCGCGAGGCTGCGCATGCGCCCGTAGAGGGGATGCGCCAGCAGGCGGGCGCGGGCCGGTTCGATGCGGGCGCGGATTTGGTCATGAAGCACCATGCCGTCACGGTAAGGGTCGACGGACGGAGGCAAGCCCGCCCAGCGATTATTTGCCCAGCTCGAACAGGTAGCGGAAGAGATCGGCCAGTTCCTGGGCGGTCAGGCCGGCGGTCAGGCCTTCCGGCATGATCGAGCCGACGTCCGAGCGGCTGGCGAGGTTCGCCTTGGCGATGACCTCGAGACCGCCGGCGGCGAAGTTCCGCAGGGTCAGCTGTTCGGCGGACTCGGCGACGCGATACCCTTGCAGGGCGCGCCCATCCTTGGTGGTCACCTGCGTGAGGAGGTAGCCCTCCTTCACCTGACGCTTAGGCCAGAGCACGGACTCGACGATGACCTCGGGCGACAGGGCGCGGCCGAGGGCGGAGAGGTCGGGGCCGATGGTGCCGCCTTGTTTCTCGATCTGGTGGCAGGAGAGACAGGCGCGCGCGGCGGACTTCGCGATCGCTTCGCCGCGGCGGGCGTCGCCGGTCGTCCGGGCGGCGGTCACGAGGCGGGCGACCCAGGCGGCGTCGTAGCCGCCGATCGTTTCGGTCATCCCGGCGGTCGCCTGCAAGGCTTGGCGGAACGCGGGCGCCTCGGCCCCGACCTGGGCCATCCACTGTAGCGTGAGGCGGGCCACCTCGGCGCCGGGGGGCGACTGGCGCCACGCTTGGAGCAGTTCCGCGGGTCCGGTCTTCAATTCGAGCAAAGGGGCGAGTAGCGGGCCCACCTCGGCGACGTCGCGACAGCCGGCGAGCGCCGTCACTGCGCGTGTGGCGACCACGGCCGGCGCGTGCGGCGCCAGCGCGGCAATCGCGGTGGCGCGCACCGTTGGGTCCGGGTCGGCGAGGCAGGGCGCCAGTTGCGGGAGCGCTTCCGCGCGGCGCAGGCGCGCGTAGGCCGTGAGCGCCGCCAACCGCAGCTCCACCGGGGTCTCCGCCGTCAGCCAACCCTCGAGCTTGGCCAGGGCACCGACGTCTTTCCCGGTCACGGCGAGGACGCGGCAGGCGGTCGCGCGGGCGAAGGGCTCGGGTCGCTCGAGCCAGCTTTTGATCAGGGCGGAGTAGTTCACCGCCGGGCGGACCCGGGCGGTCGCGACCCACGCGTCGGCCAACGTCGGGTTGGCGGGCTCCAGTCGCAGCGCGAACTCGGCATCGGCCGCCGAGCCCGCTTGGATGAGCACCTTCAGCAGGTTCAGGCGCGCCGCCGGGGTTAGCCCCGGCTTGGCCGTCAGCGTGCGCAGCCGCGCCAGGGAATCCGCCGCGCCCATCGTGGTGTAGAGCCTGGCCAAGGCCTCCGGTCGGGCGTCGAGGCCGAGCTGCCCCTTGGCGTCCGCCGCCTGCCAGCCCGGGGCGAGCGCGTGGATCGTCTGCGTCACGGCATGCTCCAGCGCCGCGTCCATCGGCTGGTCCAGGGCGAGTGTCGCGATCCGCACCGCCTCGGTGGCGCCCGCGGTCGGCATCCACCCGCAGGAGACCACGGCGGCCATGCGCACGCGCGGGTGGGAGTCCTGGACGGCTTGGCGGAGCAGGGTGCGTGCCTCGGGCAGCGTGGCGCCCCAGCCGGCGAGCAGGCCGGCGCCCCAGGCGCGGTAGCGGAAGTCGTCGGCCGCCAGCAGGCGCTTGACCAGCGTCGCGTTCGGTTGCTCATGGGCCGCGTACACGCCGCTGAGTTCGTAAAGCATCGCCGGCGTCGCCTGGGCGAGGTCGATGGTCCGCAGGGTCGCGAGCACCTCCGCGGCGGGCAACCGGTAGAGCCGGAACTTCGCGGCATCGCGTTCCCAGCGTTCCGGAGAACCTAGGTGCGGGATGAGTTCGGCGGCGGTCAACGTCCCGAGATCCGGGCGCGGCACCGTTGGCCGTCCCTCCGCGGTCACGCGCCAGATCCGACCATGCGATTGGTCGCGACGCGGGTCGCGGTAGCTCGCCTGGTAGTGGCCGATCACCGGGTTGAGCCAGTCCGCGACGTAGATCGCGCCCTCCGGGCCGACGCGTGTCTCGACCGGACGGAACTCCTTGCCGCCCGCGAGCAGGTCGCCCAGGTCCTCGGTCCGGAAGCTCGAGCCTTGGTCGCGCAAGCGGTAGAGCTGGACCTGGCTGGTGAAGTAGGTGCTCTTCAGCAGCACCCCGCGCAGCTCCTCCGGCAGGTGGCTGCTGCCGAGGATCTCGGGCTCCATGCTCTTGCCCCGCGAATGCGCCAGGCCCGTCGGCAGCGTTTTGGCATGCAGCGTCGGGATGAGCCCGGGCGTGGAATGCCACAACGCATGGTCGGCGCCGCTGCCGTGGAACATCTGGCCTTGGTCGTCCCAGGCCGTACCCCAGCAGTTCAGGCCCGCCGCGCTTTCGTTCAGGAAAGAATCGAGCCGCAGCGTCCGCGGGTTGAAGCGCCAGACGCCGCTGCGGTTGAGTTCGGCGAGGCCGTGCGGCGTCTCGACGTAGGACCAGATATGGTAACCTTGGGTGAACCAGAGGCAGCCATCCGGCCCCCAGCGCAGCGAGTTGGCGTCCTGGTGCGTGTCGCCCGTGCCGAAACCGCTGAGGATCGTCGCGCGTCCGTCGGCTTTGCCGTCCGCATCGCGATCCGGCAGGTGCACGAGCTGGGTGCTCTCGACGACGTAGAGTCCGCCGCCGGCCTCGACCGGGGCGAACTCGAAGCCGAGCGGCATCGTCAGACCCTCCGCGAACCGCCACGACTTGTCCGCCTTCCCGTCGCCGTCGGCATCCTCGAGCACGAGGATGAAATCCCGGCCATGCTCGCCGGGTTGCAGCTGCGGGTAGGCCGGCGTGCACGCGACCCAAAGCCGGCCGCGCTCGTCCCAGCGGATCTGCACCGGGCGGATCACGCCGAGGGACTCGTCGGCGAAGAGGTTGACCTTGAAGCCGGGTCGCACCTTGAAACCCGCCAACTGCTCGGCCGGCGTCGGCGCGGGCGGGTCGGCGCGCAGCGGCAAGGCCGGCGGATTGGCCGGCGCCGGCCGGTCGGTGACGAGGGCGCGGATGACCGCATCGGCGTGCGCCAACCGCGGTTGGTGTTGCCGGAGCTCATCCACGAAGCTCGGGTGGCTGGGCGCGCCCTTGGCGAACGGCTGCGTGGTGCGGTCGCCGTAGGCGAAGGCCCAGTTCATGCAGCGCCACGTATCGAACCACAGGCGGTTCTTCTCGACGATCGCCGCGCGCAAGCTCTCGCCGGGCTCACCCGCGCCGGGCACCAGCCGGTCCGCGACGGCGGCCCCGACGAGGCGGGCGCCCGCCGCCGTGAAGTGGAGCCCGTCCCGCGTGAGCGTCTCACCCACGGCCGCCTTGAGCCCAAGCAGGTCGACATACACGAAGCCGTGGCGACGGGCGATGGCCTCGGCGGCGCCCGCGAACCGGACCAGACGCGGGTTCAGTCCGGTGTTGTCGCGCACCCGCGGGTCGCGCGGTTTCTCGAAGGGCGGCGGCCCGAGCACGATGATCCGCGGCGTCACCTGCGCGAACTCCAGCAGCAGTTTCTCGTAAGCCTCGGCGAACGCCTCCGGCGTATGCGTCGGGTCCAGCGCCTCCACCTGCCCGAACCAAGTGACCACGGTCGTCGCGCCGGCGCCGCGCAAGTTCTCCTGCCAGGAGCCCCATGCCATCATGCGATTCTGTCGGAACACCGTGTCCCCCTCCCAGCCGAGGTGGCGGAACTTCGGCGTCTGCGCCCCCAGCCGGG
>CAIRWP010000145.1 GCA_903882335.1 uncultured Opitutia bacterium
AGCCGACGAGCGCGCCGCCGATCCCGCCGAGGATGGCGCCGAGCGGACCGGTGATGAAGATGCCGAGCAGCGGGCCTTGGTTGGCCTCAGGTTTGAAAATCATCGGACCGAAGAAGCCACCGAGGAACCCGATGCCGCCGACGATGGATGCGCCGAGCAGGGCGAGGACGAACCAGCCGAGTTTCGGGGTGGGCGGGGTCATGAGGTCGAAGAAGCGGGAACGGCAGACGCCGTCAAACGTTGTCGCGTTCCGCGGGGGCGAGGCCGGCGTGCCGGCGTCCGCTCCCGGCGTGCGAGGGACGATAATCAGCGAGCCAGGCCGGAGCCGGCCCTTGCCCGCGGTTGGAGCTATCATGTCGGTGCCCGACACCGGTCAGCCATTCGACGGCGGCCTCCAACCGATGCCAGAAGCGGATGGCTTCGAGCACCGGGTTCACGAGGTTCGTCACCGGGCAGTAGTAGGTGTTCTTAGGGTCGGTGTGGTGCAACGCGTGCTGCCGCGGACTCTGGAGGATCCAGTAATCCTGCAGGCAGGCCACGAGGGGACCGACCTCGGCGCGCGTCTGGTGCGACCATTTGTGCACCTGGTTGGCGTTGACGCTGATGATCACGAAGAGCCCGACCTGCCACGTCAGCGCGTCCAGCCAGGCCGCCCCGCCGAGGATCGCGGCTCCGACGAGCAGGAGGTCCCAGGAGCTCTGCCACCAGCTGAGCCGGGTGAAGTGCCGGGGATGGTGGTGGTGGACGATATTCGGCTTGATCAGCAGCGGGCCGACCAACGGGGTTTCCTCGGACCCATAAGCGTCCTCCAGCCAGTGAACCAAACCCGCGACGAAGTCGGCCAGCAGGATGACGCCGAGGGCTTGCAAGCCGATGAGCAGGGCAGAATGCATGGTTTGAAGACGACCACGATACGCCTCTCTCGGTAAATCCGTTAATCGATAATACTGATAGGGTCTATCCACCAGGGGAATGGGCGTTGCTTCGTCGCCGGGAACGTGGAGAATTTGCTAGACCCATCATGAACGTGCATCATCTCGAGCTTTTCTACTATGTGGCGAAGCATGGCGGTATCAGCGCCGCGGTCCGGCACATCCCTTACGGTATCCAGCAACCGGCGGTCAGCGGACAGATGGCGGCGCTGGAGTCGAACCTCGGCGTGAGGCTCTTTGGGCGGTCGCCGTTCCGCCTGACGGCGGCGGGCCGAAAACTCTATTCCCAAATCGAAGCCTTCTTCTCGGGCCTCGACGGGCTGGAGGGACAGCTGCGCGAAGCCGATCGTCCCGAGCTGCGCCTCGGCGCTTCGGAACTCGTCCTGCGTCTGCATATCTCGACCGTCACCCAGCGCTTGCGGGCGCACCACCCGAAGCTGCTGCTCAGTCTGACGCCCGGGTATCAGGTGCAGTTTGAGACGTGGTTGCGCGATGGCCTCATCGATCTCGCGATCGTGCCGATCGAGGCCAAGACCAAGGGACGGCAGAGCCAGCTACGACTCGCCCGGGTCCCGCTCGTGCTTCTCGTGCCCAAGGAATCCCCGCATCGGACCGCCGCCGACCTTTGGAGGCAGAAGAAGATCCGCGAGCCCTTGGTCGCTTTACCGCCAGCCTCCAGCGTCACCCGGAGTTTCCTGCGCGACCTACGCGCGAAGGGAGTGGTCTGGAATCAGACCGTCGAGGTCAGCTCCATGGAGATGGTCACCAGTTATGTCGCCAATGGCGAAGGTTACGGCATCAACCTCGCGATTCCCGAGGCCATTGGACACCCGGAAGTCCGGGCGCTCCCGCTCGAAGGCTTCGCCCCCATGGACATCGGCCTCCGCTGGACTTGCGAGCTGACGCCGCTGGTGCGTGATGCCATCGGCGAGTTCCAGCGCTACACGCGCGAGACCTGGCCGGACTGGGCGATCGACGATTCCCTGCCGGCGGCGAAGAAGCGGAGGTAACGGTTGGATTGGGAAATACCCCACCAGCCTGCGGTCGCTTGACAAAATCCCTTTGTAATACAATGTATTACACCATGCATAAAAAAATCTCCAAGCTCGGTAACTCCCAAGGGGTCGTCTTCGACGCGGCGCTGATGGAAATGGCGCGCCTGAAGGTCGGCGACGACGTCAACGTGGAGGTGCATGAGGGCGGTACCATCACGATCACCCCCCTGCGCCCGCGTCCCTCGGCGGCGGAGGTCTCCGCCACGATCAAGGGAGTCATGAAGGACTACGCGCGGACGATGCGTAAGCTGGCGTGAAGATCACGCCCGAGAACTGTTTCCACCTCACGGTCCCGATCGTGAAGGAGATCCACGCGGCCGGACTCGAGGGGTTCGGCGGAGCGGATGGGGTGCGCGAGCCCTCCTTGCTCGAGTCCGCCGTCGCCGCCCCGCAGGTGACTATCCAGGGCTTCTCCCCGTTCGCCGATCTCGTCGAGGTCGCGGGCGCGTACCTCTTCTACCTCTGTCGGAACCACCCGTTCATCGACGGCAACAAGCGCGCCGCGCTGGGCGCTTGCCTGGTCTTCCTTCGCCTGAAGGGTCTGGAGCCTTCCGCGGATTCGCAGAAATGGACCGAGCTGACCTATGCGGTGGCCGATACGAGCATCGACCGGGAGGAGACCACCCGACGTCTCCGGCCGTTGGTTCGGAGGGCGGCCAAGGCGCGACGAAGTCGCGGGAAGTGATGGCTAGTCGGCCTTTTGGCTGTTTTTTGGCCTCTCTTTCGTTTTGACGAACGGCCGGGGCTTCCCATCGTCAGACGACTCAGGACAGTCCGATGGTGTAATGGTAGCACAGGAGATTCTGATTCTCCTTGTCTAGGTTCGAATCCTAGTCGGACTACCACCTGAACCACGAAGCCCTCCGCCCGGAGGGCTTTTTCGTGCCTAGCGGGCCGATTCGAGCAACCGGCGGGCGGCCGCCTTGGGGGCCTCGTCCGCGCGGGCTTCGTCGAGCCGGTAGAAGTTGGTGCACGCGGTCGACTCGCCGACGCGCAGGGTCCGGAGGTGCCCCAGGGTCTCGAGTTCGACGTAGGGGAGGGGGTCGGGGTTCACGTAGAGTTCGGCGCGGTTGCCTTCGCCGGCGAAGACGCCGGTCGGCTCACCGGGGACGGAGGTGATCAGCAGCGTGTGGCGATCGCCGACCCAAGCAAGGGCGCGGCCGGTGGTGCCGAGCTTGGCGCAGACGTCCGGGAAGCGTTTCCAAAAGACGACGCCTTGCTCGACCTCGACGCCTTTGACCTTGCCGAAGCCGAGGTTCACCGGGGGGCCCACGGGGTTGGCGGTGGTGGCGATGACGCGCGGCTCGGCGAGCTGGGTGACGACCCAGACGGCGATCTGGACCGGGTCTCCTTGGACCTTCGTGTACGTGGTGGTGACGGCGAGGGTGCGGCGGCCGGCGGGGCGGATCAGGCGCGTGAAGCGTACGCCCGAGAGGGCGTCGACGGGCGACTCCAGCAGGAGGCCTTCCTCGGTCAGGCGCGCGGTCAGGCGGCTCTGGTCAAAGACCTTGGGCGGCATCCATTTGCCAGCGGCGTTCTTCATCCAGCGGGATTCCGGCGCCGGCCAGGTCTTGTCGCCGCCGAAGTTTGTCCAGGTCTCGGCATCGGGACGCACGGCCTCGCCCCGCAGGTCGGGGTTCTGCCAAAGCACGCCCTCCTTCTCGCCGGGACGCCGGAGATCCATGATGCGCCCG
>CAIRWP010000146.1 GCA_903882335.1 uncultured Opitutia bacterium
AAGCCCGTGCCTGCGATGACCCCCATCTCGTAGTCCACGCGGCGGCAGAGCTCGGCGGGGCTCGCCTGGCCGGGACCGGAGGCCTGCGCATCCGCCCAGGCCTTGGGGTCGTCGTAGTCGACGCCGTAGCGCTCCTTGAGGCCCGCCTTCACCTGCTCGAGCAGGTAGCTACCGTTGGGGCGCATCGGCGCCCGCTTGTCCTCGGCGATGGCGAAGTCGCCCTTCTTGCCGGCGGCCACCGCGAGGCCGTTCTTCAGCTGCTCGTAGCCGTCGAGGATGGCGTCGATCTTCTTGCCCGCCTTGGGCTTCACGCCCTCGCTGAAGACGTAGACCGGGTAGTTGTTCTGCCCGACCGGCAACTGCACGTCGCACATCTCGGCGATGGCGACCGTGTTGGTGATCGACTCCGGCACCTCGCCGAAGACGCGGAGCATCTCTGCCTGGCTCTTCAGGTAGAACTCCTTGGCGTCGTAGCGCATGCGGCGCTCGTCGGCCAGGCGGGCACCCGTCTGGATGCAGAGCATCGCGTCGTGCGCGACGTTGTCGCCGGCGTCGACATAGTGGACGTCGTTCGTCGCGACCACGCGCAGCTGGAATTCGCCGGCCAGCTTGAGCAGGTCGGGGATGATGCGCTTCTGCTCCTCGAGCCCGTGGTCCATGAGCTCGATGACGAAGTTCTCGCGGCCGAAGATCTCGATGAAGCGGCCGCAGGCCTTGCGGGCGGCCTCGTAGTCCCCGCGCAGGAGCGCCTGGGGGATGACGCCCTGCAGGCAGCCCGAGAAGCCGATCAGGCCCTCCGCGTGCTTCGCCAGCTGCTCGAGGTCGGTGCGCGGCTTGTAGTGGAGGCCGCGGACATGCGCGTCGGAGACGAGCTTCGTGAGGTTCTGGTACCCCTTGAAGCTCCGGGCCAGCACCCCCATGTGGTAGTACTTGTGCTCGCGGCGGTCCGGCTTGTCCGTCAGCGCGTGGTCCCAGACCAGGTAGAGTTCGCAGCCCAGCAGCGGCTTGAGCTTCACCTCGCCCTTCGAGCGTGACTTGGCCTCGCTCCAGAAATCGAACAGGCCGAAGAGGTTGCCGTGGTCGGTGATCGCCACCGCCCGCATCGTCATGTCGCACGCCCGCTGCATCAGGCGGTCGATGCGGCTGCAGCCGTCGAGCATGCTGTAGTCGGTGTGCACGTGGAGGTGCACGAAGTCTCGACTGATGGATTCCGGGTCGGGCATGCGGGAGCGCGATACTAGGGAGGGGGCGGAGGGCAGGGAAAGGGCATAATCCGCGGGTCGCGGCCGACTTGTCCACAGGCGGGCTTGCCCCGGTCCCGGCCCGGGCTAGAAAAGCGCTTTCACCATGAGCGAAAGCCGTTTCTCCCTGCGTAAACAAATGCACCTCGGCGTCGGCCTCGGCATTCTCTATGGCCTGTTCTGCCGGGTGATGTTCCATGGCGGCGAGGCCGCCGTGCGCGACTCGGTCAGCGCGGTCTGGTTCGAGCTGTTCACGATCATGTCGATCAGCTTCATGTTCCTCGTGCCCGCCGCCCTCGGTTTCATCGTGGTCTGGTTCGAGCGCGGGGAGCGCCGTTGGGCGCGGATGCTTTTCGGCCCGTGGATCTCCGCCTTGATCATGACGCTCTGCACCGTCGCCCTGCAGCTGGAAGGCTGGATCTGCGTGATCATGGCACTCCCGCCCATCCTATTCATGGCCTCCCTCGGCGGCGTGATCGCCGGCTTCGTCCGTCCCAAGGTCACGTCCGACGGCGGTCAGCGGCTCTGCGTCGCCGCCGTGGCGCTCCTGCCCTTCGTGGCCGGCCCGCTCGAATCCCTCCAGGCCCGCTCGAACGAGCTCCGCACCGTGGCCTGCACCATCGATATCGCCGCGACCCCGGCGCAGGTCTGGCGGCAGATCCGCTCGGTCCCGCGCATCACGGAGGCCGAGCACACCTTCTCCTGGCATCACCGCGTCGGCTTCCCCCGGCCCACCGAGGCCGTGCTCGAGGGCACCGGTGTCGGCTCCGTCCGCTATGCCTGGTTCGAGGGCGACCTCCTGTTCGTCGAGAAGGTCACCGAATGGGAAGAAAATCGCCGTCTCTCCTTCTCCATCAAGGCCGACACCGCGAACATCCCGCCCACCACCCTCGACGAGCATGTGATCGTCGGCGGGCCGTATTTCGACGTGCTCCACGGGACTTACTGGATCGAGTCCCTCGGCCCGGACCGGGTCCGCCTGCACCTCGCGAGCGACCAACGTCTGGCGACCGGTTTCAACGCCTACGCCGCCTGGTGGACCGAGTGGGTGATGGCCGACCTGCAGGATTACATCCTGCGGATCATCAAGGCCCGCGCCGAGCGGGATCGCTGAGCCGACCGCGGCTTACTTGATCTTCACGAAGGTGCGCTTGCC
>CAIRWP010000147.1 GCA_903882335.1 uncultured Opitutia bacterium
AAAGAAGGCCACTTTTCCCATCCGGAGGTCCCTTGACCGTCAGAAACGGGCTTATTCCCCGAGATTCGGGGTCAAACCTAGCCGGCGGAACCACTTACGTTGTTTCCGGACCAGCGCCCAGGTGTCGAGATTGATGCGTTCCGCGAGTCCCTCCGGGGCTACCTGCCTGCCCCCGGTGAGCCAGTCCATGGTCGCCCGGTAGCCCACCGCCCGAGCGGAGGGTAGTTCCGGGTCCAGGTTCAGGGCGAGCAGTTGCTCGGCTTCCTCGATCAAGCCGGCACCCAGCATCTCATCGGTTCGTCGGGCGATGCGTGCCCGTAGCTCGCGATCCGGCCGTTCCAGTAGCTCGAAGGTCACCGGGTGGTCGGCAAACGGACCGCGGCGCTGGAGGAATTCCTCCCGCAGCGCTTCGAGCGGCCGGCCGGTTGCCATCCTCCGCTCCAAGGCCTTAAGGACCCGAATCGGGTTCCGGGTATCCAACCAGGCGGGCAGGGTGGTCGTCCCTTCGAGCTCGCGCAGGGCCGTCAGCATCGCCTCAAGCCCGCGGGCTTGGAGCGCACGGGAGGCCTCGATGACCGCCTCGCCGATCGGCTGATCATCGGACACCGGGCCGAAGAACGCCGCGAGGTAGAAGCCGCTGCCGCCGGTCACGAGGAGGCGTTTGCCGCGACCCTGGGCGTCGGCGAGCGCCGCCTGCGCCATCGTCACGAACTGCACGACCGAGTAACGCTCCGTCGGCGCCACCAGGTCGAGCCCGTGGTGCCGCACGCGGGCTTGTTGCCCGGCGGTCGGCTTGGCTGAGCCGATATCCATGCCCCGATAGACGCAAACCGAGTCGCAGGAGAGGATCTCCGCGTCGTTTTGCTCCGCCCAGACGAGGGCGGCCTCCGTCTTGCCGACCGCCGTCGGGCCGGTCAGGACATGGATCGCGGGCGCCTCCGTCATCAGGCCCGCTTCGCCCAATCGAGGCCGTACGAGAGGAGGACGAGCGCGGTCGGCGCGGTCAGCACGAGGCTGTCGATGAGGTCGAGCGCACCGCCGATACCCGGGATGGTGGCGCCGGAATCCTTCGCCCCGGCCAGCCGCTTGAAGACGGATTCGGCCAGGTCAGAGGGGATGCTCAGCAGCGCGAGCGGGAGCGCCATGAGGGCGGCCTTCGCGGGCGTCATGAACGGCAGGCCGAGCGGGCCGACGCAAATCCAGGCGAAGAGGGCCGAGGCGGCGGCGGAAAAAGCCAGACCGCCCGCGCAGCCCTCCCAGCTCTTGGCCGGGCTGATGCTCGGGGCGATCTTGTGGCGCCCGAACGGCACGCCGATGAGCAGGCCGCCGACGTCGGTGAACTTGGTCGCGACCACCACCCAGATGACATAATAAAGCCCGATGGGCTGGCGGCTCAGCAGCTGGCCGTCCTCCATCCGGGCGATCGCCACCAGCGAGGCGAGCATGAACGGGATGTAGGCGAAACCGTAGAGGGTGGGGAAGCGGCGGAGGAGCGCCGGGACTTCGCCGGGGCGACGCAGCAACGCGAGCAGGTGGAGTCCGAAGAGCAGGGCGCCGAGGGTGAGGACCGTGTTGGCGCGGGCGCGTTCGTTCGCGAGGAAGAAGAGCGCGAAGAGCAGCACGAAGCCCGCCACGATCCCGCTCGGGCGCGGCCGGGGAACGCCGGGGATGCGGGCGGCCAGCTGGTGGAACTCGTACTGCGCCGCGCCGACGAGCAGGGCGAGTAGGCCGAAGGCCGCTTGCTCCGCCACCGAGAAGAACCCGCCGACCCAGATCACCAGGCCGACGACGACCCACAGGCCGAGGGTGCTCAGGGCGCGGTCTTTCATGCGGGGGGTGGGGTTTGGAGTTGCTCCGGGGTCATGCCGAAACGGCGCTCACGCTTCGCGTATTCCGCGAGGGCGAGCCGGAGTTGGTCCTTGGTAAAGTCGGGCCAATGCACCGATGCAAATACAATCTCCGCGTAGGCTGACTGCAGCAGCAGGAAGTTACTCAAGCGATGCTCGCCCGAGGTGCGGATGATGAGGTCGGGGTCCGGCAGGCCGGCGGTCTGCAGGCGGGCCTCGAGCGCAGCCCAGTCGACCTGCGCCGGATCCTGGCGACCGGCCGCGACGTCCTCCGCGAGGCGCCGCGCCGCCGCGACGATCTCCTGACGGGCGCCGTAGTTCAGGGCGACGACGAGCTGGAAGGCGGTGAAATCGCGCGTCTTCGCGATGGCGTCTTCCAGCGGGCGGCGCACGAAGTCCGGCATCGCGGCGAGGTCGCCGATGACGCGGAGGCGCACGCCGCGCCGTTCGAGCCGGGCGAGGTGCGCGCGCAGCACCCACTCGCCGAGCTTGAAGAGGCCGCTGATCTCCTCGGGCGGGCGCTTCCAGTTCTCCGCCGAGAATGCGAAGACGGTGAGCGTGCCGATGCCTAGGTCGATGCAGTCGTCGACGATCTCGATCAGGCGCTCGGCCCCGCGGCGATGGCCTTCCAGCCGCGGCAGGCTGCGCGCGGCGGCCCAGCGGCCGTTCCCATCCATGATGATCCCCACGTGGCGGGGGAGGTCGGTGGGGCGCTGGTCGTCGGGGGCGGGCACGGGAGCGGGCAGATTGCCCCTGCTTCACCGCCCGTGGCAACCGCGAATCAACGTTCGCCCCGGGGCTCCTCGGTCGCGATCAGCACGCCGGGGAACCCGGCTTCGCGGACCAGTGCGCAGAGTTCCACGAACGCCTGCATCGTCAACGCGGCGTCGGCCTTGACCAGGACCGGCCGGTCGCGTCCGCCGGTGGCGGCCACGCGGCTGAGCTCCTTGCGCAGGCCCGTCCGGTCGATGACCCGTCCGGCCACGACGTAGATGCCGGTCCCGCGCGCCGAGACCAAGGTGACGGCGACGGCGGTGCGGGCGAGGTCAGGTTCCGCGTTGCGGGGCACCTGGGTTCGGCGGGCGAACGCGACCACGCGGTCGTCGAACGCGACCGAGGTGCCGGCGGTCAGCGCGAAGTGCCCGACCAGCGTCCAGACCAACGCCAGCGCCAGGCCGGCGAGGGCCAGGGGGGCCAGGTCCAGGCCTTGCTCGGCGGGGCGGACCTTCGCGAGGACTCCGAGGGGGGTGCGCATCTCAGGCCTTCGGCGGGGTCGCCGGAAGTTCGTGGCGGACGAACGTGATGATGGTGTGGGCCGCGACCTCCATCTCGGTTACGATCGAACGCACGCGGCCGACGAGGAAATGGTGGGCGAGGGCGCAGAGCGCCGCGATGAGCAGGCCGAAGCCCGCGGTCGCCAAGGCCGCCTGGGCCTGTCCCAGGATGGCGTCGCCGCTGGCGTAGAGGCTACCGTCGCGCAGGGCGGTCACGATCCCGTAGCCGGAGAGCACGCCGCCGGCCAGGCCGAGCAGCGGGGCGACCCGGCCGATGGCGGCGATCGAGCCGAGCCGGCGTTCCAGCACCGGCAGCTCGAGCAAGGCGGCTTCGGTGGCGGCGGCGCGCATGGCTTCCTCGCCTTGGCCCGAGCGGAGGAGCGCGGCCTTGACCACCCGGGGGATGGGCCCCGGCGACTCCTCGCAGGCGGCCAGCGCCTCGAGCGGTCGGCCGGCCAGCAGGTTGTTGCGCACCCCGTCGATGAAGTCGGACGAGAGCACGAGGCCGCGGTGCAGGAACAGGGAGCGTTCCACCACGAACACCAGGACCAGGAAGGCTAGGACCAGCAGCAGCCAGGCGAACGGGCCGGCGTCGAAGGGGAAAGAGAAGGCGCAGGTGGTCATGACGGGGTCTTATTTGGGGCGGCGGAGCGTCGCAAGTTTGCTTTCGGCGGCGGCCTGGCCCGGCAATCGGGATTCGCCGGATTTCAGCCCGCGGTTAAGTTCGGGAATCAGCTGGTAGGCCGCGACGGCCTCGGCGACGTTACCTTCCTTCTCCCAGATCTGACCGAGGAGCAGGATGGCGCGGGCGAGCCAGATCCGCCCGCCGCGGCTGAATTCCGGGGCGGCCACGGCGCTGGCGCGGAGCGGACCAAGCAGGCCCACGAGGTTGGCGCGGGCTTCGCGCAGCGAGGCGGCCGCGTCCACGCCGGTCTCCGTCCCGGCCCGCTCCAGCAAGGATAGGGCGAGTTTGTAGCGCGCCTCGGCGGCCGTGTCGGGGTCCTTGGCGTAGGCGTCGCAGACGCGTTGGTAGGCGGCGACGGCGAGACCGAGGCGCTGCCGGTCGAGCTTGCCCATGCGGTCGCGGTTCAGTTCCGACCGGCCGAGCAGCGAGTCGGCGCGCGCCATCTCCGCCTGCGGTCGGGCCGGGTTATCGGCGTGGGCGCGGATCAGGTCGTCGAGGATTTTGTAGGAATTATCGAAGAGGCCGAGGGCCCGGAGTAGCTCGGCGCGGCGCAGCGTCACGCGGACGATCAGCGGGTGGCGGCCGTGCTGTTCGGCGAACAGCTCCAGTAGTTCGACGGCCTCCTTCAGTTTCGCCTCGCCTTCGGCGGGCGCCTGCTGGACCGCCTGTTCGGCGGCCTCGTAGAGCCCGAGCGCGGCGAAGTCGGCCAGGCCCGGTTTGCCCGCGAAATCCTTGCCCAGGCGGGTGAAGAGCGCCTGGGCCTCGGCGTGCTCCTCGCGTCCCGCGAGGAAGCGCCCTTCGGCCAGGAACGATGCGGCCGCGGCGGGGCTTTCGGGTTGGCTCTGGCGGAGCTTGCGGAACTCCTCGCGCCCCTTGGCCGCGTCCTGCCCGAGGAAGGTGCGGGCGCGCAGCAACGCGAGGTGCCCGCGCAGCTCCGGCACTTGTCCGCGCAAATCGCGGAGGGCGGCGGTCTCGGCCCCGGCATCCAGGCGGTCGAGGCGGCCGGCGATCTCGTCGGCCAGCCGCGCCGTGACCGTCGCCTGACCGTTGCCCAGCGCGACGAGCGCCTTCAGCCAGGCGAAGCGTAGGCCGAAGGCGGGGTCGTCGGCGGCGCTGGCGATGAAGGGGGCTAGGCGCGTCACGAGCTGGTCGGCTTCCGCGGGGCGGAGCGCCTGGCGCGCGTCGTCGATCACGTTCCAAGTATTGCGCCAGGTGATCGCGAGCTCCGGGGCGCGGGCGCCGCGGGCGGAGGCCTCGATGATGCCGGCCGCGCGGTCGCGCAGGGTGGCCTCCTTGCCTTGGGCGAGGACGCTGAGCACGCGTTGGTAGCAGGCGTCCCCGGCCAGGCGGGGGTCGCCGGACTCCGCCTGCGACGCGGCGTAGGCCTTCTCCGCGAGCACGAAATCGCCCGCCAGGAAGAGGCAGTCGGCCGCCAGCACGGCGAGCGTGTCGCGCTCCGCGGGGGCGGTGGTGAGGTCGCGCAAGCGACCCAGGGTCTCCGCGGCCAGCCGGTAGGAGCCTTCACCCCAGTAGGCCAGCGCCAGCGTCCGGTGGGCCTCGCGGGCCAACGGGCTCGCCGGGACGTCGCGGAGGAGGTCAGCGGCCGCCTGGCGGGCGATCTCCCGGTTGCCGGCCAAGGTCATGAGCTGGGCGCGGGCGAGGTGGATGGCGTCGAGCACCTTCGGGTCGCGGGGGCAGGCATAGGCGAACTCGCCTTGGCGCTTCATCAGGAAATCGTAGACCTCGTTGGCCACCGACTTGCGCTCCGAGAGCGGGGCCTCGAAGGCCGCGGCGACCAGCCCGCGTAGCGCGGTCAGGCGGACCGCGGGGTTCGCGCCGTTACGGGCGGCGGCCATCAGGAGACGGCGCCCCTCGGGATCGTCCGTGCCGAGGATCAGGCCGGCCAGGAGGTCGGCCTCGGCCCGCCGGGCCTCGCTGAGCGGACCGCAGTCGGCGAGGGCGCGGGTCGCCTCGCGGCGGGCCCCGCGGACGCGCTCCCGCTCCTTGCGGAAGGCTTCGGTCTCCGGCGCGCCGGCGGGGAGCCGGGGCCAGTCGTGCAGCCGCGCGATGCCCAGCGCGAGGTTGCGGGCGTAGGCGAAGGCGAGCGGCGAACCCTTCGCGTTGGCCGTCATCTCTCGCAGCAGCCCCACGGTGCGTTCCTCGACCTTACCCGCCGAGACCAGGGCGCGGTACCCGAGGATCTCGATCCGCTGCCGTTGCTCCTCGGAGGTCGCGGTGCGCGAGGCCGCCTCGAGGTTGAGGTTGGTGGCGAGGTTATCGCCGTTGGCCGCGGCGATCATCCAGCGCAGCGCGTAGCCCCAGGCCACCTCGTCGGGAGGCAGGCGGTTCGGGTCCAGACCGCTCGCGATCGCAGCCGCCTCGGCCAACTGGTCGTCGAGCAGGGCGAGCAGGCCCTCGCGGAGCCGGCGCGCCGGGCCCGCCGGCGCTTCGAGCAGGGCGGCCTTGGCTTCCGCCGGGCGGGTCCGTTCCAGGAGGGCGGCGGACAGGCCGAGCGCGATGCGGCCGCGGTCGGCCGCGGTCGTCTTGCGCGCCTGGACGAAAAGTTCCTCCGCGGTCGCGGCCAGGCCCGCGGCGAGGGCTTCCTCAGCGAGCTCGAGCGTCGTGCGCTGGCGCGGGCCGCGGTCCGGCGGGTTCGGTACGCCGAGGCCGAGGGTCGCCGACGGCAGGTCCTGCGCGAACGCCCCGCCGGTGAGGACGCCGGCGACGGCGAGGAGGGTGGCCAGAAACAACCGAGGCATCGACCCGACAATGGTCGGTCCGATGCCTCGGGCAAGAGGGGAGTGCGGTCGGCTCAGGCCTTGTCGAGACCGAAGGCCGTGTGCACGGCCCGGACGGCGGCGTCGGCCTTGGCCGGCTCGAGGGCGACCGAGATCTTGATCTCGGAAGTCGTGATGAGCTCGCTGTTCACGCCGACGGAGGCCAGGGCCTTGAACAAGGTGCCCGCGACGCCGGGGTGGGAGATCATCCCGACGCCCACGATGGAGAGCTTGGAGATCTCGCCCGCGGAGCGGACGGAGCCCGAGCCGAGCTTCTTGAGCGTCTCGCCGACGACCTTCTCGACGCGGCTGAACTGGTCGGTGGTGACCGAGAACGTCAGGTTGGACTTGCCGTCCTTGCCGAGGTTCTTGATGATCATGTCCACGCTCAGGCCGGCCTCGCCGAGGTCGTCGAAGAGGGCGGCGAAGGCCTGCGGGTTGTCGGGCAGGTCGCTGACCGTCACGCGGGTCTGCAGGCGGTCGAGGGCGACGCCGGCGATGGCCGCGTCTTCGAGGGTTTTGGCGAGGGCTTTCACGAGGGTACCGGGTTGGTCGTTGAAGGAGGAGCGGACTTCGAAGGGCACGTTGTACTTCTGCGCGAACTCGACGGAGCGCGACTGCATCACCTTGGAGCCGCTGGAGGCCAGCTCGAGCATCTCCTCGTAGGAGATCTCGGGCAGCTTGCTCGCGTTGAGGACGATGCGCGGGTCGGCGGTGTAGACGCCGTCGACGTCGGTGTAGATCTGGCAGAGGTCGGCCTTGATGGAGGCGGCCACGGCGATCGCGGTCAGGTCGGAGCCCCCGCGGCCGAGCGTCGTGACCTCGCCCTGCTCGGTGACGCCCTGGAAGCCGGCGACCACGACGACCTTGCCCTCGTCGAGGCGAGCAAGGAGGTCGCCGCCGGAGATGCGGGTGATGCGGGCGCGGGTGTGGATGTCGTCGGTGAAGATGCCGGCTTGGGCGCCCGTGCGGGAGACGGCGGGCACGCCGATGGCGTGGAGCGCCATGACGGTCAGGGCGATGGTCTCCTGCTCGCCGACGGCCATGAGGACGTCCATCTCGCGTTCGTCCGGCAGCTTCTGCAGGGCCTTGGCGCGGGCGATCAGGTCGTTGGTCACGCCGCTGCGGGCGGAGACGACGACCACGAGGCGGTGCCCCTGGGACCACTGCTCCTTGATCTTGGCCGCCACGTTCTGGATGCGGTCAACATTGCCGACGGAAGTGCCGCCGTATTTCTGGACAATCAGAGCCATCCTTAGGATTCGGGGGAGAAGATGCGGAGCACGACCGGCTCTTCGAGCACCGTCTTGAGGCGGCGGAGTTCTGTCAAGACCTTGGACATCTTCTGCTCGTTCACCGGGTAGGTCGAGAGGGTGACGGTGCCGCGGCCCTGGTTCGGGTGCTCGTACTGGATGACGCGCGCGATGGAGACCTTGTGCTTGGAGAAGATGCGGTAGACGCCCTCGGAGACGCCGGCCTTGTCGAGCAGCGACAGACGGAGGTAGAACGGTGAGACGATCTCGGCGAGGTCGGCCATGCGGACCTTGCGGCCCTGGCTCTCCCGGGTGGCGAGGCTCTCGGCGGAGAGGCCGGGGTTGGCCGCGCCGGTCAGGGCGGCGATGGCGTCCACGATGTCACCGATCACCGCGGAGGCGGTGGCGTCGCCGCCCGCGCCGCGACCGGTGAGGGTGGTCGCGCCGACCACGTCGCCGCGCAGGGTGATGCCGTTGTTCACGCCCGAGACGCGCGCGAGGATGTCGCGGTTGGGCACGAGGGCGGGGTAGACGCCCACGGTCATCCAGCCGGCCTGGAAGTCGCGGCGGATGACGGCGAGGTGCTTGAGCGCGAAGCCGAAGCGGCGGGCGAAGTCGATGTCGGCCGGGCCGATGTGGCGGATACCCTCGACGAGGGTGCGGTTGCGCGGCGCCCACTTGCCGTGGGCGAGCCAGGCGAGGATCGAGGCCTTGTGGAAGACGTCGATACCCTCGACGTCGAGCGTCGGGTCGGCCTCGGCGTAGCCGAGTTCCTGGGCTTCCTTCAGCGCGTCGGCGAAGGAGAGGCCGTCCTCGCCCATGCGCGTGAGGATGTGGTTGCAGGTGCCGTTGAGGATGCCGACGATCAGGTCGAAGCGGTTCGCGACGAGCCCCTCGCGGATGGCCTTGATGATGGGGATGCCGCCGGCGACGCTGGCCTCGAAGAGGAACTGCCCGCCGTGCCGGCGGACGGCGTCGAAGATCTCCGGACCATGCTGGCAGAGTAGCGCCTTGTTGGCGGAGACCACGACCTTGCCGGCGCGGAGGGCGCGCAGGGTCAGTTCGCGGGCGATGGTCGTTCCACCGATGAGCTCGCAGACGACGTGGATCTTGGGGTCGTCCACGACCTCGTGCGGGTTGCGGGTGGTCTTAGCGGAAGGCACCTTGACCGCGCGCTTCTTCTTCAGGTCGCGCACCGCCGCGCGGCGGAGGTCGAGCTTCACGCCGAGGCGCGACTCGAGGTCGGTCTGCTTCTCCGTGAGGTGCTTCCAGACGCCTTGGCCGACGGTGCCGAGGCCGAGGATACCGATGCCGATGGTGCGAGGGGCGGTCATTGCGAAAGGGTCAGGCTTTCTTCTCGAAGCGGTTCTCGGTGCCGGCGAGCAGGCGACCGAGGTTGGAACGGTGGGTCCAGACGTTGAACGCGGCGAGGGCCGCCGCGAACCAGAACTCGGCCGGGCCGAACTTCAGGGAGGTCGCGAGCGGCAGGAGCCAGCAGGAGAGGGGCAGGGAGACCCCGAGGGCGATCGAGGCGAGGGAAACGTAGCGCGAGAGGGCGAAGACGAGGCCCCAGATCGCGGCGCCGATGACGATCGGGATGGGCAGGAGGACGAGCAGGCCGCCGATGGTCGAGGCCACGCCCTTGCCGCCCTTGAAGCCGAGGAAGCAGGAGAAACAGTGGCCCAGGAGCGTGCCGACGAAGCCGGCGACGCCGGCGAGGAAGAGGACCTGCGCGTCCGCCGCGGGCAGGCCGAGATCAACTTTGAGGAATAGGTAGGGCAAGCCGGTGCCGACGAAACCCTTGAGGGCGTCGAGGGCGAAGACCAGATTGCCCGGGCCTTTGCCGAGCACGCGCTTGACGTTGGTGGCGCCAGGGTTGCCGGAACCGGCCTTCAGGATGTCGACGCCATGCTTCTTCGCCACGAGCACGGCGAAGTTGACGGAACCCAGGAGGTAGCCGAGGACGGCGAAGATGCCGAGCGCCAGGAACATCGCTTAGGCGTCGATCAGCTTGGCGCTGACGATCGCCGGGTTGCGGAGGATCTCCGCGAGGGCGGCCGCGCCGGGGGCGGTGTCGAGCTGGTAGACGGCGAGGGCGTTCGCGCCGCCGGTCCGGCTCAGGGCCATGTTGGCGATGTTCACGCGTTCCTGCGCGAGCAGGGTGCCGAGCGCGCCGATGATACCGGGCTGGTCCTGGTTCTCGATGAGGAGCAGCTTGCCCTCGGGGACGAACTCAAGGGTGCGGCCGTTGATCGAGACGATGCGGGGGGAGTGGGCCTTCCCGAGGATGGTGCCGGCGACGGAGACGGACTTGCCGCCCGCGAGGAAGGCCTCGACGAGCACGAGTTCCTTGTAGTCGGCCTCGGCCGTGGAGCGCACGGACTGGACCTCGACGCCGAGGGCCTTGAGCTTGCTCGGGGCGTTGACGTCGTTGACGCCCTCGCTGATGCCGCGAAGGTAGCCGCGCTGGATTGAACGCGCGATGGCGGAAGCGCCCTGCTCGGAGCCGGTGCCGAAGGTGGTCAAGCGGAGCGACTCGACGCGGCCGGGGGCGGCCAGCTGGCGGGCGATGGCGCCGAGCTTTTCGGCCAGGCTCTGGAACGGGCGGATGGCCGCGAGCGTCTGCGAGTCGACGGAAGGCAGGTTGACCGCGTTGGCGGGCGAGCCGCCGCCGAGCACGGTGATGGCGGCCTCGGCGACCTCGACGCCGACGTTTTCCTGGGCTTCCGAGGTGGAGGCACCGAGGTGCGGGGAGAGGTGGGCCTTGGGCAGCGAGCGCAGCGGGTGGTCCTTCGCGAGGGGCTCCTCGACGAAGACGTCGAAGCCGCAGCCGCCGCACTGGCCGGAGGCGAGGGCGGCCGCGAGCGCGGCCTCGTCGACGATACCGCCGCGGGCGCAGTTCACGATCTTGACGCCCTTCTTCATCTTGGCGAAAGCCGCCGCGTTGACCATGCCCTCGGTCTGCTCGGTGAGGGGCATGTGCACGGTGATGTAGTCGGCGGTCACGAAGACTTCGTCGAGGGTGGCCATGATGACGCCGAGCGACTTGGCGCGGGCCTCGGTGAGGTAAGGGTCGTAGGCGGCGACCTTCATGCCGAACGCGAGGGCGCGCTTGGCGACTTCGGCGCCGATGCGGCCGAGGCCGAGCACGCCGAGGGTCTTGCCGAAGAGCTCGGTGCCGGAGAGGGTCTTGCGGTCCCACTTGCCTTCGCGCATCGACTGGACGGCCTCGGGCACGGGGCGGGCGAGGGAGAGCAGGTGGGTGAAGGTCAGCTCGGCGGTCGCGATGGTGTTGCCCGACGGGGTGTTCATCACGATCACGCCGCGCTCGGTGGCGGCGTCGACGTCGATGTTGTCGACCCCCACGCCGGCGCGGCCGACGCAGACGAGGCGGTGGGCGGCGGCGAGGACTTCCTTGGTGATCTGAGTCTCGGAGCGGACCAGGATGGCGTGGACGTCGCCGACGAGCGTCAGGATCTTCTCCGGGGAGGAGCCGTAGGCTTCGATGACCTCATAGCCCGGCTGGGACTTGAGGAGGGCGACCCCGGTGGGCGAGATCTTGTCGGCGACGAGTACCTTAGGCATGGCGATGGCGTATAAAGATTGGTTTGAGTCATAAAGGCCCACCCTTGGCAAAGGCAAGCACCTACCCCCGCGCCTGCGTCATGCCTAGCCTAGAGCCGACGATGGGCGTAATCCGCCAATTCGTAACAATCCGGGCTCATTTCCTCGAGAAAACGACAGGGGTCCAAGGGGCGGTAGCCGTCGCCCGAGACGGCGAAGCGGGGGGCGAAGAGGAAGAGCATGTTCTCGGCGCGGGTGCAGGCCACGTAGAAGAGCCGGCGCTCCTCCTCGACGTCGCCGTCGTCGATCGCCCGTGTCAGCGGAAGCAGGCCGTCGGCCACCCCCAGGAGAAAGACGATCGGAAACTCGAGGCCCTTCGATTGGTGGATAGTCGTGAGCCGGAGCATGTCCTCCTCGGGCTCGGCCTTCTTGTCCGAGGATTCCCCGTTGAGCAGGGCCACCTGCGCGACGAGGTCGCCAAGGTCCTCGAACTTCGCGGCGAAACCCAGCAGCCCCGTGAGGTCCTGTTCGCGGTCGCGCCAGTCGGGGAAGAGCGTCTTCAGGTGGGTGCCATACCAGCCTTCGATGCAGACGCGCGTCGTCTCGGCGGGGGTGCGCGCCACCTTCACGGAGTTCGCCTCGGTGGCCGCGGTGAAGAGGTCGGGCGCCGGGTTGGTCGGCGCCGGCTTGGCCCGGGCGGCCTCGAGCCCCTCGAGCATGTCCTCCAGGGTGATCGTGAGGTCGTTGAAGTCGTCCTTGGCCGTCTCGGGCACCTTGCGCAGCACGGCCGGGTCGCGCAGCGCCCGGACGAGGCCGCGACCTTGGGCGGCCTCGGCTTCCTGCGCGGCCTGGGTGATGCGGTTGGCGGCCACGGGGCCGACCTTGGGCAGCAAGCAGAGCAGACGCGAGAGGGCCACCTGGTCGCGGGGGTTGTGCACGAAGCGCAGGTGGGCCAGCACGTCCTTGACGTGGATCAGGTCGAAGAACTTATGCCCGCTGGTGATGACGAAGGGGATGCCGAGGTTGGCCAGTTCCATCTGCAGCTCGAGCGACTGGTAGTGCGCACGGTAGAGCACATGGATGTCGCCGAGCGCGTGACCTTCGTTGTGCAGTTGGAGGATCTTCCGTCCCACCAGCTTGGCCTGCTGGGAGGTATCGCCGACCGTGAAGACCGTGGGTGGCGGCCCCGGCGGGCGCACGGCGACCAGCCGGCGGTCGAAGCCGTCGACCTTGGGGCGGTGGCGCAGGATCTCGTTGGCGAAGGCGAGGATCTCCGGCGTCGAGCGGTAGTTGGTGTCGATGTGGTGGAATTCCGTCCCGGGATGACGTTGCGGGAACGCCATGATGTTCTCCCAGTCCGCGCCGCGCCAAGTGTAGATGCATTGCGCGTCGTCGCCCACCGCCATGATCTGGTGCCGGTCGCCCAGCAGGTCGATGATGCGGCTCTGCAGCCGGTTCGTGTCCTGGAACTCGTCGACCAGGATGTGCTGGAAGCGCTGGCGGTAGTGGGCGAGGGCGGCCGGATCCGTCTCGAGGACCTTGAGCCAGAGCACCAGGAGGTCGTCGAAATCGCAGAGGTTGCCTTCCGCCTTGCGGGCCTCGTAGCGAGCGCAGAACGCGAGAAGCTTGTCCGGGCCGCCCTTCATCCAGTCCAGGCGCTCGGCCAGCACCTCGCCGAGCGGCCGCAGCGTGTTGCGGGCGTGCGAGTAGGCGTCGAGGATGACCGCGGCCTTCGGGTTCGTCTTGTCCTTGATGAAGGCGCCGTCGGTCTCCTTGACCACCTCGGAGAACAGCTGCTCGGACTCCTTCTGGTCGAGGATGGTGAAGTCCGGTTGCCGACCGGCGGCGGCCGCGTTGCGGCGGAGGATGCGCTGTCCGATCGAGTGGAAGGTCCCGCCCCAGAACTGACCGCGGGGCACGCCGGTGAGGTCCTCCACGCGCTCCAGCATCTCCTTGGCGGACTTGTTGGTGAAGGTGAGCAGCAGGATGTCCCAGGGGCGGGCGCCTTGGTGCAGCAACCAGGCGACGCGGTAGGTGAGGGTGCGGGTCTTGCCGGAGCCGGCGCCGGCGAGCACCAAGGCGGGGCCCGGGCGCGAGGTCACGGCGGCGAACTGCTCGGCGTTGAGCTCGCCACGGAAATCAATCGGGGGCAGGCCTTCCACGGGCTCAGCGGGCCGGGCGCTGGCGACGCTCCATCAAGGCGAACTTCACCGCCTGCTCGTCGGCCCGGTAGGAGGAACGGACCAACGGGCCGGACTCGA
>CAIRWP010000148.1 GCA_903882335.1 uncultured Opitutia bacterium
ATCGCCGAGAAGCTCCTGCCGGCCCGACCCGCCGAAGGCGATGAGGTCGCCGCGCTCGGCTGGCGCTCGGCGCTCACGGTCGGGCTGTGTCAGTGTGTTGCGCTGATCCCGGGTACGAGCCGTTCGCTCGCGACCATCCTAGGCGGACGTCTAGCCGGACTCTCCCACGCCGCGGCCACGGAGTTCTCCTTCCTGGTCGGCCTGCTGACGCTCTCCGCCGCCTCCGTCTATAAGATGTGGTCCCTCGGGCCCGCGCTGACGCAGGTGTACCCGGCCGGTCCGGCCGGCCTAGGTCTCCTCATCGCGGCTGTCACGGCTTTCGTATCCGTGAAGTGGCTCGTCGGCTACGTCTCGCGGCGGGGCCTCGGCGTCTTCGCCTGGTACCGCATCGCCCTCGGCGGCACGATTTTGGCGATGCTGGCGGTCCGGACGCTGCGCTGAGCGGCTCAGGTGCCGAGCTCGAAGCCCTGCCGGTAGACGCGCCGCACGAAGGCGTTGGCCTTGGCGTCGTTGGTCACCTGCATCTTCTCCCCATCCCAGAGCAGTTTGCGGTCGGGGAAGCGGATCGCGAGGTTGCCCATGAGCACCATCTCCGAGAGCGGGCCGGAGTAGTCGAAGTTCGAGGAGGCCGGGACGCCGCCCTTGCAGGCGCGCAGCCAGTCCTTCTCATGACCGGAGTTGTTGCCGGGGATGCGCGGGATCGTCTTCGCCAGTTTCTTGGCCGCCTCGCGCTGATCGCGATCGAGCAGGCGCGGCTTCGAGCCATAGCAACCGCAGACGATCTTCCCCTTGTCTCCAATCAGCAGGCAACCACCGTCGCCATCGCCGAAGGGCATGTCGTCCTCGAGTTCGACCGGGCGGGCGGGCATCAGGCCGCCATCCCACCAGGTGAGCTGGACCGGCGGCAGGTCGCCGCGGGCCGGGAAGCGGTAGCGCACGATCGAGGAGCGCGGGAAGCACTCGTTCAGGATCGGGCTCTTGTGCCCGAAATCCGCGAAACCCGTGGAGACATTTCCTTCCACGCTCTCTGGGTACCGCAGCTTGAGGGCCAGGAAGAGCGGGTCGATGATATGGCAACCCATGTCGCCCAACGAACCCGTGCCGAAGTCGCACCACGCGCGCCACTTGCCCGGGTGGTAGGTCGGGTGATACGGGCGCACGGGCGCGGGTCCGCACCAGAGGTCCCAGTCCATGCCATCGGGCGGCGTGGCCTTGTCGGTCGGACGCGGGGTGTCCGAGCTCTGCGGCCAGATCGGACGGTTCGTCCACGCGTGCGCCTCGCGCACCTGGCCGATGAGCCCGGCCTCGAGCCACTCGCAGATCTGACGGATGCCCTCGCCGGAGTGACCTTGGTTGCCCATCTGGGTCACGACCTTGTGCGTGCGCGCGGCCTCGGTCAGGGTGCGGGCCTCGAAGACATTATGCGCGATCGGCTTCTGGACGTAGACGTGCTTGCCGCGGCGCATGCACTCCATCGCGATGTAGGCGTGGGAATGGTCCGGCGTAGCGATGATGACGGCGTCGATGTCCTTGCGCTTGTCGAGCATGACGCGGAAGTCGGTGAACGTGTCGGCCTTCGGGAACTGCTTGATCGTCCCGGCGCAGCGCCGGAGGTCCAGGTCGCACAGGGCGACGATGTTCTCGTCGGCGCTGTTGCGCACGTTGCTGCCGCCGACGCCGCCGAAGCCGATGGCGGCGACGTTCAGCTTCGCGTTCGGCGAGACGGCCGGCGTCGCCGCGTTGAGCCAAGGGCGGGCTAGGGCGAAACCGGCGGCCATGCCTGTATGACGAAGGAAGGAACGCCGATCGAGGGGGGTGCTCATGGGGTGAAGGTTTGGACAAGGGTGCGGCAACGTGGTTCCGTTAAGCCCATTGTTCGTCCCGGCCAACCCGGTGCCGGTGACCATCAGGTCAACGTGCGCCTCCTGGCGGTGTTGGCCCTTTTCTTCCTGATTCTCACCCTCAGCCTCTTGTACCTGAAGCAACGCCGTCGGGCCCAGGCCGGTGGCGCGGGGAGCACGGTTTGACCCGCCTGCCCTATCTCGCTGTCAGATTGTCGCTTAGGCCGGGTTGGCGGTCCGGCAGGGGCGCACTTTGCTTTTGACTCCCCCGCCCTTTGGGCGTTCATCAAGGAAACCACGACCCTGATGTTCAAGCGCTTCCCCGGGCTATTCACCCAAGCCATCGGCATCGACCTTGGCACCGCCAACACCCTCGTGTTCCTCAAGGACCGCGGCGTCGTCCTGCGCGAGCCGAGCGTGGTGGCCATCCGCACCAGCACCCGCAAGCCGATCGCGGTCGGCAACGAGGCGCGCATGATGCTCGGTCGCACCCCGGGTGACATCCAGGCCCTCCGCCCGATGAAGGACGGCGTCATCGCCGACTTCGAGATCAGCGAGCACATGCTCCGCTACTTCATCGGCAAGGTCGCCCGCAAATCCCTCTTCACCAACCTCACCGTCGTCGTGGCCGTGCCTTACGGCATCACCGCCGTCGAGCGTCGCGCCGTCATGGACTCCGCCTACCGCGCCGGGGCCGACGACGTGATCACCATCCCTGAGCCCGTCGCCTCGGCCATCGGCGTCGGCCTGCCCGTCGAAGAACCGACCGGCTCCATGATCGTTGATATCGGCGGCGGCACCACCGAGGTCGCCGTCCTTTCCCTTGGCGGCATCGTCCACGCCCGCTCGATCCGCGTCGGCGGCGACGAGTTCGACTCCTCGATCATCAAGTACATCCGCAACTCCTACAACCTGATCATCGGCGAGCGCACGGCCGAGGAAATCAAAATCAAGATCGGCTCGGCTTACGCGCTCGAGCAGGAGATGACCTACGAGGTCCGCGGTCGCGACAACGTCACCGGCCTGCCCCGCCAGCTGCACCTGACCTCCCAGGAGGTCCGCGAGGCCATGGCGGACAATATCAATCAGATCATCGAGGCCGTGAAAGGCTCGCTGGAGCGCATCCCGCCCGAACTTTCCGCCGACCTCGTCGACCGCGGTATCGTGCTCGCCGGCGGCGGCGCCCTCATCCGCAAGATCGACCGCGCCATCTCCGAGGCGACCGGCCTGCCCGTCTTCGTCGCCGAAGACCCCCTTTGCGCCGTGGTCAACGGCACCGGCAAGATCCTCGCCAACTCGTCCCGCTGGAGCGGCCGAGAATAAGCCGAGCGGGCTGACCCGCCATGGACAAGCACCGGCAAGGCGCCACCGCATCCTACGTCGTCCTCGCCCTGTGCGCGGTCGTCTGGGTCGTGTTGCCCGCCGCCGTGCACCGTTTCGCCCAGGAGGCCTTCGCCGAGTTCCAAGCCCCGGCGCTGCACCTTGCCGGCAAGGCTCGCGACCTCGCCCGTTTCTGGGAACTTAAGTCGCGGGATAAGGAAGAGATCCTGGCCGCCTCGCGGGACCTCGCCCGGGCCAACGCCGCGCTCGAGCTGCAGCTGCGGCGCTACGAGGATATCCGCAAGGAGAACGTGCGTCTGCGCGAGATGCTGCGCTACAACCCGCCGCCCGAGTACCTCACCGTCGTCGCCCGCGTGGCCGTCCGCGATTCCTCCACCTGGTGGCAGCGCATCGTCATCCGCAAGGGCTCTGACGACGGCGTCCGCGCCGGTTGCCCGGTGATTTTCTCTGACCGCGTCATCGGCAAGGTCGCCGTGGCCCATCACACCACCAGCGAGGTCGACCTCATCACGAGCCCCAATTTCCGCTGTACCGGCTTCCTCGAGAGCGATGAGCAGAACCGGATCGTCCTCATCACGGGCGCCCCGGGCCGCGGCCTCGCCAGCGGCCGGTCCCGGGTCACCGCCATCCCGCAGGATTACGTCTACCCCGTCGGCAACGCGCCCAAGGTCACGACGACCGGCCTGGGCGGCGTCTATCCGGCCGGCCTGATCCTCGGCCACCTAGAGGGCGGCCAGCGCACGACGCAGGATGGTAATTTCCGCGAATCCTCCCTGACGCCGACGCGTGACCTGTTCTCGCTGCAGGAGGTCACCGTGCTCGTCCCGAAGTACCCGACCCCGGGCGAGATCTTGCTGGAGGACCAGGCGCAGAAACGCCTGGACGAGCTGCGCTGACGATGGTCTGGGCCTGGTTCATCGTCCTGCTGGCCACGTTGCCCGGCCTGTGGGTCGCCGACCTCCTCACGGACTCCCTGGCCGGCACCAACCTCGTCGTGTTCATCTCCGGCGCCGCGATCGTCGCGCCGTGCCGGCGACTGAAGCGCTGGCAGGCCGTGCTCTTTGCCGCGTGCGTCGGCTTCCTCTTTGAAGCACGGCGACCGATCCCCCTCGGGACGCTGCCGTTCCTGCTCGCGGGGCTGAGCATCTTCCTCACGAGCAACCGCATCCTCCTGCGCAACACGCCGCTGGTCCTGCGCGGCGCCGTCCTCTGTAACACCCTCGCCTGCACGGCTTGGTTCACCGCCGCCGGGCTGCGGGCCGGCGCCTTTGCGCAGGGTGACCTCGGCGACTTCACGCTCCAGCTCCTCATTCAGGTCGGCTTCGCCGCCGCGATCGCCCTGCTGGTCTTCGTCCCGCTCGCCCTCATCCAGGACGCCGCGATGGACCGGACCGGCCTACCACCCGCCCTCGAATCGCCATGAGAGAGACGCCCGCCGCGGAGGCGCTCCCCTCCTCCCCCATCGCCAAGGCCCGGCTTTACCTGGTCTTCCTCCTGTTCGCCGTCGGCTTCGGCTACGTGATCGTGGGCCTCGCGCTCCGGCAGCTCATCCAGACGGGCGACCTCAAGGCGCAGTACGACACCCAGAGCCGCCGGGTGGTCCTGCGGCCGCCATCGCGCGGCCTCATCTACGATCGGAACGGCTACGTGCTGGTCGAGAACCGGATCCGCTGGAGCATCAAGGCCGACCTCCTCGCGCTGCAGCCGGAGATTCACCGCAAGTACCTCGCCCTCATCAAGGCCGAACGGGTCCGCGGTGCGCCCGTCGAGTTCGATAAACTGCAGGACAAGGCGCGCCTCGAAGTCCTCCAAGGCTGGCTTGACCGCGTCTGGTACGTCATCGACGAGGTGCAGCCGAACAAACGGACCGGCGCCCGGCCGCGGCCGGTCCGGCCCGACGACGAGCCCGAGCGGCGCGTCAACGCCGCCGACCTCCGCAAGCACCTGCGCGAACGGCGCGCCCTGCCCTTCGTCCTGGTGACGGACCTGGCGTTCCCGGGCAGCGGCCGCGCGCTACGCCCCGAGGAAGGCCAACGGACCATCGCGCGGTTCATCGACCAGTTCCCGGTCAATGGCCCGATCTCGCTGCAATCCGATATCGTGCGCTCCTACCCGCACGGGAGCCTGGCGGCCCACGTCCTGGGTTATATCAAAGATACCGACGAGTTGCCGGAGAAGGTGAACGAGCTCGCGGACCTGCCCATGGATAATCTCCAGAAGCTGCAGTACACCGGCAAGAAGGGCGCGTCCGGCATCGAGCAGACCTTCGACGCCGTCCTCAAGGGGATGAGCGGCTGGGAGCTGTGGACCAAGACGTCCTCCGGCTACAACAAGGAGCTCGTCGCCAGCAACCCGGCCCAGCAGGGGTCCGCGGTGAACCTTTCCCTCGACCGCGACATCCAGTGCGCCGCCGAACGGGCGTTGGCGCAGATCAAGGATTCCAAGGGTGAGCTGCTCCCCGGGGCGGCGGTGATGCTCGACGTCAACACCGGCGAGATCCTGGCCCTCGCCAGCCAGCCCACTTTCGACCCCAACCGTCTCGCCGATCGCGTCACACAGGTCTATTTCGATGAGGTCGACGGCAAAGGCGGCTGGATGAACCGGGCGATCCAAGGTCTCTACGCACCGGGTTCCACCTTCAAGGTGATCACCGCGATCGCCGGGCTACGGCATGGCATCGTGGATTGGGACGACATCCTCGAGTGCGGTCCGAGCTTCCGCGTCGGGGCGCGCGATTTCCCCGAGCACGATCCCGCCGGCTACGGCCAGGTGAACCTCGAGAAGATGCTGGCCGTCTCCTGCAACGTCTGGAACTACATGGTGGGGGTCCGCCTCGGTCAGCCCAGATTGGCCGCGGAAGCCCGCCGCTTCGGACTCGACACGCCGCTGCTGACGCACGTCTCCGACCTGGTCAACGGAAGCCCCTACGAGCTGCCCTACCCGGCCGCCCGGACCTTGGTCGTACCCGACGCCGCCTATAAGCAGCGCAACGGCTTCGGCCCGTGGACGGACGGCGACACCGCCAACTCGTCGATCGGCCAGGGTTACATCCTGACTACGCCGTTGCACATGGCCTGCGTTGCCGCCTCGCTCGCGCGCGGCGAGACGCGCACGACGCCCTCGATCATCCACGACCCCGGCCGCGATGGCCGCCACGTGGGTGCGGAGCCGATCGGAATCACCGAGGCCCAGCTGACCGCGCTGCGCTCCGGTCTCGAGCGCTGCGTCACCGAAGGCACCGCCCGCACGGTGCGCATCCCCGAGCTGCCGTACGCGGCCAAGACCGGGACCTCCGAGTATTTCAAGAACGGCGAGAAGGCCCACCTCGCGTGGATCATCGGTTATGCCCCGGCGGACAACCCCGCCGTCGCCTTCTGCGTGCTGGTCGAAGGTCAGCTCGACACCAGCACTTGGGGCGGCAAGACCGCCGGTCCGGTGGCCCGCGACATGCTCACGACCTGGGCCCGCAAGGCGGAGGCGCCGGCGGGAGCCCAGCCGCCTTCGGACTGTCAGCGCAAGTAGACCGGCGTCCCGACGGGTGTCCGGTCGAACAGGTCGACCACATCGCCGTCGGACAGCAGCACACAACCATGGCTATTGGGCGTGCCGAGACGTTCCGCCTGGTTGGTACCATGGATGTAGACGAAGCGTGCCTTGGTGTCGACCAGCTGGCCGGCCGCGTCGCGCCCGGCGTTCCTGCCCGGTTCGAGTCCCTCGAGCCAGAGGATGCGGGTGGTGATCAGGTTATCCTCGGGGGCCGGCCCTTCGGTCCAGATCCGGCCGGTAGGCACCCGGGCCTTGAAGACCATGCCCGGCGGGGCGTCCGCGCCGATCTTCTCGGCGACCCGGTGCAGGCCCGGCGGGGTCCGCAACGAATCCGCCACGCAGCCGACACCGGCCCGCGCCGTGCTCACGACGTATTCCCGCACGACTTCCCCGCCAAAAAACCATAGTTTTTGCTGGTCAATCGACACAACGATGCAATGTTCCGCAGTCGGGAGCCCGCGGGCCTTCAGGCTATCGCCCAGCTCCTGTCGCAACACCAAAGCTTTATCATCACATGGCATATCGTATCGGCATCGTGGGCGTGACTGGCGCCGTGGGTCAAGAAATCCTCGCGCTGATGGCCAAGCGGAACTTCCCCGTGGCCGAGCTCCGGCCCCTCGCCTCCGCCCGCTCCGCTGGCTCCAAGGTCACCTACGGTGGCGAGGCATGGACCGTCCAGGAAGCCAAGCCCGAGGCCTTCGAAGGCTTGGATTTCGCCATCTTCAGCGCCGGCGGTTCCATCTCCCTCGCCCTCGCCCCCGAGGCCGTGAAGCGCGGCTGTATCGTCATCGACAACAGCTCGGCCTACCGGATGGACCCCGACGTCCCGCTCGTCATCCCGGAGATCAACCCCGAGGCGCTCGACCACCATAAGGGCATCCTGGCCAACCCGAACTGCTCGACCGCCATCGCGTTGATGGGTCTGTTCCCGCTGCACCAGGCCTTCGGCCTCAAGCGTTTCTTCGCTTCGACCTACCAAGCCGTGTCCGGCACCGGCGCCGAGGCCATGCGCGAACTCGACGCCCAGGTCCGCGCGTGGGCCCGCGGCGAGACCCTCGCCCCGAAGGTCTACCCGCACACCATCAACTTCAACCTGATCCCGCAGGTGGATTCGTTCCTCGCGGACGGCTACACCAAGGAGGAGATGAAGATGCTCAACGAAGGCCGCAAGATCATGAGCCTGCCCGACCTCAAGGTCACCACCACCTGCGTCCGCGTCCCCGTCTTCCGCGCCCACTCCATCGCGATCAGCGCGGAGTTCGAGCGCCCGGTCGACCTGGCCGTCGCCCGCGCGGCCATCGACGCCTTCCCCGGCGCCGAGCTCTGTGACGACCCGGCCAACCGCAAGTACCCGATGCCCCTCGACTACGCCGGCAAGGAGAAGTGCGGCGTCGGTCGCCTGCGCAAGGACACCCTCTTCGACAACGGCCTTTCCCTATGGGTGAGCGGCGACCAGCTCTGGAAGGGCGCGGCGCTCAACGCCATCCAAATCGCCGAAGCGCTGCACGCCCGCGGTCGCCTCGCCCGCCGCTGATCCTGCCATGGCCCGGAGCAACGATCGTGCGCCGCGCCATGCGGACCTCCTCAAGCCCGTCCGTATCCTCGACGAGGCCGACATCCCCGGCTTGCTCGCGCAGCACAAGGACCCGCTGATTCTCGTCCTCGACGGCGTCCAGGACCCGCACAACCTCGGCGCCTGCCTCCGCACGGCCGAGTGCGCCGGCTGCGCCTTCGTCATCACCACGCGCAAGAATTCCTCACCGGTCAACGACACCGTCCGCAAGGTCGCGGTCGGCGCCGCGGAGAGCCTGCCGATCGTGCAGGCCAACAACCTCCGTAACGCGCTCGTGAAGCTCAAGGACGGCGGCGTCTGGATCGCCGGCACCAGCGACCACAAGGCCAGCCAGTCCCTTTTTCAGGCCAAGCTGACCGGGCCCCTCGCCATCGTGCTGGGCGCCGAGGGCGACGGCATCCGCCACCTCACTGCGGAGACCTGCGACTTCCTGCTGCGGATCCCGATGCTGGGCCAGGTGCCTTGCCTTAACGTCTCGGTCTCGGCCGGCGTCTGCCTCTTCGAGGCATTGCGCCAGCGCGGGCATCGCTGAGGACAAAAAGTCTTTACCCAAGGCCATCCTCACCCTTGGATTGAAGCGTTCGGTCGGCCGGATAGCTCAATGGTAGAGCAGTTGACTTTTAATCAATTGGTTCCGGGTTCGAGTCCCGGTCCGGCCACCCCGAACATCCCACTTTACCCACCCTCACGCGGGTAATCTTTGTCTTTCTTTGCGCTTGAAAAGGAGCGACCAACTTGCACTTATCCCTGTCTCGCTGTCGGCTGGATAGCTCAATGGTAGAGCAGTTGACTCTTAATCAATTGGTTCGGGGTTCAAGTCCCCGTCCAGCCACCAGCGAGACACTTTTTCGACCACCAGGACGCAGGGTGGTCATTTTTGGGCCAGCACCGACCGTCGCCGGCGCCGGTAGCGTTCGGCCATGTAGACCGAATGGCATCCCCGGCAGTAGCTGTGATGGGTCTGGCTGGACTTGATCCAGTGGAAGGTGTCGAGCGGCAGGCGTTGGGCGCAGAGCGCGCAGACCTTGGTCACCGCGGTCACCGCCTGGTCGCGGGCGCGGCCGCTCTGGCGCACGCGGGCGGTCAGGCACGGCCGGCAGTACGGGTGCAAGAGACCGCCCGGCTGCAGGGACGGGAAACTCGCGAGTGGCTTTGGCTTGCGGCAACACGGACAGGTGCGTTTCGCTGGGGTTGTCATAGCGAGAATAGGAGATGCCGACCCCGACCCCGCCGCAAGGGTCGGCCCCTGAGGTTGATTACCTGAATACAACCCCTTACTCGACCGTCACCGACTTCGCCAAATTGCGCGGTTGGTCGATGGGACAACCGCGTCGCCGGGCGACGTGATAGGCCAGCAGTTGCAGTGCCACCGCGGCCGGGATCGTCGCGACCAGCGGGTCGCAGTCCGGGATCCGTAGCACCGCGTCGATACCCGCCGCGTCGTCTCCCTCGGTCATCACGGCGATGACGCAGGCGCCGCGGGCCCGGCACTCCTCGGCGTTACCCAGGACCTTGTCGCGGATCGGCGAGCGGTTCGCGAGGACGACGACGGGCGTCCCCGGCGTCAGCAAGGCGATCGGCCCGTGCTTCAGCTCGGCGGCGTGGTAGCCTTCGGCGTGGACGTAGGAGATCTCCTTGAGCTTGAGGGCGCCCTCGAGGGCGACGGCCTGCATCGGGCCACGGCCAAGGTAGAAGGCATGCTCCTGGTCCGCGAACCGTTCCGCGACCGCGGCGATCTCCGCCTCCCGCGCAAGCACCGCGCCCACGAGTTCGGGCAGCCGGGCCAGTTCGACGGCCAAGGCGGCGCCCCGTTCGCGGGAGAGCCGCCGCCCCCGCCCGAGGCGCAGGGCCATGAGCAGCAGGACGGCGACCTGGCAGGTGAAGGCCTTGGTCGAGGCGACCGAAATCTCCGGCCCCGCATGCAGGTAGACACCTCGGCCGGTTTCGCGGGCGATGGTCGAACCGACGACGTTGACGAGACCGAGGACGAGGGCGCCTTTCTCGCGGGCTTCGCGGACGGCCGCCAAGGTGTCGGCGGTCTCGCCGGACTGGGAGATTGCGACTACCAAGTCATCTGGGTCGACGAGCGGGTTACGGTAGCGGAATTCGGCCGCCTGCTGCGCCGAGGCGGAGATACCCGCGAGCTCGCCGAACGCATGCTCGCCGACCTGCCCGGCGTGGAGCGACGTGCCGCAACCGAGCAACACGATCCGGCGGATCTCCGCCAGGTCGCGCGGGGACGTGCCCATGCCCGCGAGGATCGCGGTGCCTTGGCGTGGATCCAGCCGACCGCGCAACGCGTTGCGCAGGGCTTCGGGCTGCTCGTGGATTTCCTTGAGCATGAAATGCTCGTACCCGCCCTTCTCGACGGCGTCGGCGGCGAAGCCGAGCTCGCCGACCGACCGGTCGATGCGGGCCGCGTCGAGATCGACGATGTCGACATGGTCGGCCGTGACGCGGGCGACATCCCCATCGTCAAGGTAGATGACCCGGCGGGTGTGGGCGATGATCGCGGCGGGGTCGGAGGCGACCAGGCACTCCCCTTCCCCGACGCCGATGACGAGCGGGCTGCCCTTGCGGGCGGCGATGATGACGCCGGGTTCGTCGCGGGATAGCACGGCGATGCCGTAAGCCCCATCGACCTGCCGCAACGCCGCGAGGACCGCGGCGCGGAGGTCTCCTTGGTAGGCTTCGCCGATCAACCGGGCCAGCGCCTCGGTGTCGGTCTCGGAGACGAAGACGTGACCCTTGGCCTCGAGACGCGCGCGGAGGGCCCGGTAGTTCTCGATGATGCCGTTGTGCACGAGAGCGATGCCTCCGCCCGCGGCGAAGTGCGGGTGGGCGTTGGGCTCCGTCGGCGCGCCATGGGTCGCCCAGCGGGTGTGGGCGATGCCGACGCGAGGGCCTTGCTGCTCCTCCGGCGTCCAGGTTTGCCGGGTCTTCTCGGCGAGGCCGGCGACCTTGCCGACCGACTTCAGGGCGACGAGCCGGTCGCCCGCCTGCAGGGCCAGGCCGGCGGAGTCATAACCCCGATATTCCAGCCGCTTGAGACCGGCGAGGAGGACGGGGATGGCGGGCGCGCCGCCGACGTAACCGATGATGCCGCACATGGCCTTAGGCGGTGAGGTCCGTCCGGACGATGTCGCCAGGTCTAGTGGTGGCGCCGGCGGCCAG
>CAIRWP010000149.1 GCA_903882335.1 uncultured Opitutia bacterium
GCGGCCGTGTCGTTCTCGAGTTGAAGTCGACCGTCGTCGAGCGGGACGACCCGCGTGTAGGGAGGTTTCGTCGACGCGGGTTGGGCCGGCGACAGCGCCGCAAAAGCCTTGGCGATCGCCGCCGGGTCGAAAGCCGGACGCGTCTCGCCGGTCGCGCACACCACGCGTTTCCAGGCCGTGGCCGAGCCGCGCTCCGAGAAGACGAGGAATTCGCCGTTGTCGGACCAGCGCAGGTTCTCGAGTCGGGTCGCGGGGGCTTTCCAGTACCAGGAGTCATACTGCTTCTGCCAGTCGGCGACCTCCGGCGGGGCGGCGAAGGCCAGCAGCGGCAAGCACAGCAGGGCGAGGCGAAGGGGCATGCCCCCTAGGACAACCAAGGTCCGACCAGGTTCAATCAATCTTATGAACCCTCACTTCTTCGCCTTCTTGTCCTTGGGACGCAACGTCTCGAGGTAAGCGACGACATCGCGGATCTCGGCCGGGGTCAGGATGCCGAGCATCGGAGGCATGACGGAGACGGGCGGGGTGCGCCCGGCGAGATCGCCGGCGGGAATCGAGCGTTTGGCGCCATCCGGCAGGCGGACGGCATACGACTTGCTCAACAGTCCTGGTTCCGAAATCACGGCACCGGCGAGGGTTTCGCCGTTCTTCAGGGTCAAAGTCTCGAAGCCGAAGCCGGGCACGATCTTCGCCGAGGGGTTCACGAGGGACTCCGCGAGTTCGGCGTTGGACCGCTGGGACCCGACCGATTTGAGCGACGGACCGACCTCGCTGCCTTCGTCGGACTCGAAACGATGGCAGGCGGTGCAGTTCGCGGCGAGATGCTCGTTGGCGATGAGCCGGCCGCGCTTCGGGTCGCCGCCGGCGACCAGGAGCTCGTAAGGTAGGTCAGGCGTGGCGAGTTGCTCCGGTTTCCGGGCGACCGACAGGTAGCGGCGCAAGGCGTCTTTGACCGCGGGTTCGGCGGAGGTCGTCGCGAAGGCGTAGACGTCGAACCGCAGGCTATCGCCGAGCCGGCCTTGGGCCAGTTTCTCCGCCAGACCGGCACGAAGCGCGGCGGACGCCGGAACGGCGGAGATGGCGATCAGGCCGACCGCGGCCTGACGTTCGGTCGGCTTGAAACCTTTGCCGTCAAGAAAGCGCTGCGCGGTCGTCAGGCCGAGCTCGGGATCGACGGATTGGAGGAGCTTGAGGGCGGCGATGCGCAGTTCCGCATCGATGCCCTCGGCGGTGGCGGCAACCAGGGCGGCGCGCACCTCGGCGGGCGCATCCGTCTTGGTCGCCAACAAACGGAAAACCTGCAGCTTCACGGCGGCCGAGACCTGCTTGGAGGCGGCCAGGCGGAGCAACTCCGGCGTGGGTAGATCAAGGCCATACTTGACCAAGAGTTCCACGCCCAAGGCCTTCAGCGAGGGCGTCTGTAACGCAAGTAGTCTGGACTGGCCGGCGCCGATCGCCGCGCCCAGCGGCCCAAGGGGGCGTTCAGCGTAGCGCCGCGCGGTGCCGTCGACCAGGTCGAGCCTCGGCGGGGCGGGGAACAGCAGCAAGAGCTGGAGGGCTTCCGGCAGGAGCTCGGCGGTCTCCGGCTGCGCTTGGATCCAGTTCAGGACGCGGGCCGCCGCCGCGGGCGTGCCGTGGCGGAGGTTCTGATTCAGGGCCCGACGCAGCGCCGTCGTCGGCAGGGCGGCCGGCGGATTCACAACCATCGCCGCTAATGCCTCCTGGGCGGCGGGGATGCCTTCGTCGTCATGGATCGCGCGGACGGCCTCGTTGAGCACGTCGCGGTGGGGCGAGGCGAGCAGCTGGGCGAGCGCCGGCGACCGACGGCGAGCCAAGGCGAGCGTCGCGAAGGTGGCCTTCGCCGCATCGGCGCCCTGGGCCAAGGAAAGGAGTTCAGCTTCGGTCTGCGTGCCAGCGAGACCCACCACCAGACCATGCCGCAACCACGGAAGTTTCAGGTCGGCGGCGGCATCATGGAAGAAAGCCGCCGCGGGCGGGCGGCTGGCCATGAGGCCGTCCTCGCCAATCCGCAGACGTCCCAAGGTGAGGCCGGCCTGGATACGTACGCGTGGGTTCTTCGACGCCAGCTGGGCGACCATCTGGGTGGCGATGAGGTCGTCAATCTCGCCTTCCTTCGTCAGACGCTCGCGGGGAGGCAGTCGTCCTTCGCCCAGCACTTTCAGCAGCTGGACGCGGATCTCGTCCGACTCGTCGCCCAGCAGCTCGGCCACCCCGCGCAGGTTGGGGAGCTTCCCGTGCCGCAAGCCCATGCCCCAGCCCCAGAGGGCGTGGATGCGCGTAAGCAAAGGCTGCTTCGGGTCGCGGGCGACGGCGAACATCTCCGTCCAGGCGCCCAGACGATCGAGGCGCAGCGAGACGTTGACCCGCACGCGCTGGTCGGGATGGCCGAGCAGTCCGAGCAGACGCTCCCGGGGGAGGGGCGCGGTGAGGGGCAAGGAAAGGATTTCGGCGGACACCGGGTCGGTCCGGGTGGCCACGTCCATCCGCCAGATGGCGCCCTTGCCGTCGAGCGGGTAGCCTCCGATCCAGTCGGCGAAGTAAGCGCGCCCATCGGGCGCCCAGGACATGCCGATACCCA
>CAIRWP010000150.1 GCA_903882335.1 uncultured Opitutia bacterium
CCTACTTTTTCACTTAAATACCAGCGATTTTCAAGGATTTCATGGAACATCTGAGCCCGCTCGACGCGACCACATCGGCCTGAAGACCGTTGATCGTTTCGTCGGCGTATCCGACTTCTTCACCATCGATGTGGCCGACTTCATTGCCCAGCCCGCCGACCCCGCCGCGGTCCAGGCCTTTGTCGACCGCCATCCTGAACTTGTTGGCACCATCACCCTGGCCGGTATCGACCGTCCGTTCACAACCTCCCGCGCGGACGTCGAGCGCACGGCCGCGAAGTTCCTCCTCGCGGTGCAGGAAGCTGGTAAGGTCTATCGTTACATCGCCTCGGTGAAGGGCGTGGGCCGCTTCGTTCCGGAGATCTCCATGGACGAGACCGATAGCCCGCAGACTCCACCAGAACTACTGGTTATCCTGGCGGCCATCGCCGACGAGGGCGTGCCGATTCAGACCATCGCCCCGAAGTTTACGGGCCGCTTCAATAAGGGTGTCGACTACGTCGGCGACCTCGCCCAGTTCGAACGTGAATTCAACGACGACCTCTGCGTCATCGCCCACGCGGTCAAGCAGTATGGCCTGCCCGCCAACCTGAAGCTCTCCGTGCACAGCGGCAGCGACAAGTTCTCCATCTACCCGGCCATCCGCCGCGCGCTCGCCAAGCATGGTGCCGGCGTGCACGTGAAGACGGCCGGTACCACCTGGCTCGAGGAAGTCATCGGCCTCGCCGAGGCCGGCGGCGCCGGGCTCGCCCTCGCCAAGGAGATCTACGCCGAGGCCCTGTCCCACATGGACGAGCTCTGCCAGCCCTACGCGACCGTCATCGATATCGACCGCGCCAAGCTCCCGGCCGCCGCCGTCGTCCAGACGTGGACCAGCGAGCAGTTCGTCGGCGCCCTGCGTCACGACCAGAAGAACCCGCTCTACAACGCCCATATCCGCCAGCTCATCCATGTCGGCTTCAAGGTCGCCGCCAAGATGGGGCCGCGCTACCTCGAGCAGCTCAAGGCCTGCCGCGAGTCCTGCGCCCGCAACGTCACGGGCAACCTCCTGGAGCGCCACATCCGTCCGCTCTTCTTGTAAGCGTCCCTTTCGGCTTCCCCCGGCGGGGGAGTAGGCTAGTTTCCCGGGATGGCCCACCCCCGGCTAGCCTTCCACCTGCGTGCCTCTTTCGGGCTCGCGCTGACGGGGTTGGTCGCGGTCGCTTCCGCCGCGGTGGATTTCACCCGGGAGGTCCGGCCGATCTTGGAGGCTCACTGCCTGAAATGCCACGGGCCGGAGAAGCAGAAGGGTGGGTATCGGCTTGATGCCAGCCAGGTCGCCCTGCACGGAGGCGAGTCGCATGCGCCGAACATCGTGCCGGGCCGGCCGGAGAAAAGCCCGCTGCTGCGTTTCATCGCGGGGGCGGAGCCGGAGATGCGGATGCCGCCGAAAGGGGCCCTGCTGACGGCGACCGAGCAGGCCACCCTGCGCGCCTGGATCGCCGAAGGCGCGGTCTGGCCCGCCGCGGGCGACGTCGCCGTGGCGGATCAGCGGGACTGGTGGGCGTGGCGTCCGCTCCGGCGGCCCGAGGCTCCCGCGGAGGGCTCGGCGGCGATCGATCATCTCGTGCGCGCAAAACTCGCCGCGCAGGGTCTGAAGCCTTCGCCGATGGCCGGCGCCGCCACCCTGATCCGCCGCGTCACGCTCGACTTGACCGGTTTGCCGCCGACCCCCGAGGAGGTCGCCGCCTTCGTCGCCGACCCGTCGCCCTCGGCCTACGAGCGCCTGGTCGATCGCTTGCTGGCGTCTCCCCGCCATGGCGAGCGTTGGGCCCGGCACTGGCTCGACGTCGCGCACTACGGGGACACGCACGGCTACGACAAGGACAAGCCGCGGGACCATGCGTGGGCTTACCGCGACTACGTCATCCGGGCCTTCAACGCGGACAAGCCCTACGCCCGTTTCGTCCAGGAGCAGGTGGCGGGGGACGCGCTCTTCCCGGGGACGCGCGACGGCGTCGAGGCCTTGGGTTTCCTCGCCGCCGGCCCGTGGGATTTCATCGGCCATGCGGAAGTCCCCGAGACGAAGGTCGACGGGAAGATCGCCCGGCATCTCGATCGCGATGATATGGTGGCGAGCACGCTCGGGGCCTTCGCCAGTCTCACCGTCCAATGCGCGCAGTGCCACCCGCACAAGTTCGACCCGGTCAGTCAGGAGGATTATTATAGCCTGCAGGCGGTGTTCGCCGCCCTCGATCGCACGGACCGGCCTTATTACCTCGACGACGCCACCAACGCGCGGGCGGAAGCCCTGCGCCGTCGGCAGACGGAGCTCGCCGCGCGGAGCGCCGGGCTCGAGGGTCCGGCCGTCGCCGCGGCCGGAGCGGCCTACGCGGCCGTGACCAAGCGGCTCGAAGGGGTGTCGCGGACGGCGGCGGCGAAGGCGGGCAACCCGACCCCGGATTTCGGTTATCATGCCCGGATCTCGCCGCGCGCCGACGCGACCAAGTGGGTGCAGGTCGACCTCGGTCAGCGGGTCGAACTGGCCGAGGTGGTCCTCGCCCCGTGCTACGATGATTTCAATAACATCGGCGCCGGCTTCGGTTTCCCGGTGCGCTTCAAGATCGAGGTGAGCGACGACCCGGAATTCCGCGAGGGGGTGCAGCTGGTCTGGCGCGGTCACGACCAGACCTACATGGCGGACTTCCCGAATCCCGGGCTGACGCCTTACGTGGCCAAGGTCGATCCCGAGGACGGCATCGCCGGTCGCTATGTCCGCGTGACGGCGATCAAATTGGCCCCGCGCAAGGGCGATTATATCCTGGCGTTGGCGGAGCTGGAGGTCCGCACCGCGGACGGCCGGAACGTCGCCCAGGGTCGTCCGGTGCGCGCCTTGGACGCGGTCGAGGCCCCGCCGCGGTGGCGGCCGGCCAACCTCACCGACGGCCTCGCGCCGGTCCGTCCGTCCGCGGACGAGGTGACGAAGCTCCGCGCCGAACGCGACGCCTTGCTGCGGTCGGCGATGCCCGCCGCCGCGGTCGCCGAGCTGAGCGCGGTCCGGGCCGAGGCCGCGCAGGTCGCGGCTGAACTGGCCCGCTTGCCGAAGCCTGCGCTCGTCTACGCCGGCGGCATCCACCGTGGCACCGGGTCGTTCGTGGGCACGGGCGCCCAGGGCGGCCAGCCCCGCCCAATCTTCCTGCTCGCCCGCGGCCAGGTCACGCAGCCGGTGCGTGAGGTCGGTCCGGGCGCCGTCGCGGCCTTCGATTTCGCGCCGGCGCGCTTCGCGTTGCCGGCCGGCGCGCCGGAAGGGGAGCGGCGGGCGGCCCTGGCCCGTTGGCTCACGCACCCGGATAACCCGCTGGTCTGGCGCAGCGTGGTCAACCGCGTCTGGCAGCACCACTTCGGCCGGGGGTTCGTCGAGACGGCCAACGACCTTGGCCGGAACGGCTCCCCGCCGAGCCACCCAGAGCTGCTCGATTGGCTGGCCCGCGATTTCCGCGACCACGGTGGTTCGCTGAAGCGCCTCCATCGGCAGATCGTGCTCAGCGCGACCTACCGGCAGTCGTCCGCGGATGACCCGGCCGCGAGCCGCGTCGACGCCGGTAATACCTGGCTGTGGCGGCAGCAGCGTCGCAAACTCGAGGCCGAGGTGCTGCGAGATGCGGTCCTGCAGGCGACGGGCAAACTCGACCTCACGATGGGTGGCCCCGGTTGGCGCGATTTCGTGGTGGAGCGGCCGGAGCATTCCCCGCATTACCGCTATGACCTCGCCGATCCGGCGGACCCGCGGACCTCCCGTCGTTCGGTCTACCGTTTCGTGGTGCGTTCCCAGACGCAGCCGTGGATGACCTCCCTCGACTGCGCCGACCCGTCGATGCGGGTCGACAAGCGAAACGAGAGCCTCTCGGCGCTCCAGGCGCTGGCGTTGCTGAACAACGGATTCATGCTCACGCAGGCCGGCTTCCTCGCTGAGCGGGTCAGCCGCGAGCGGCCCGACCTGCCCGCGCAGGTCGATCGGGCCTGCGCGCTGGTCCTGGGCCGGCCGCCGACCGTCGCGGAGCGCGCCCGGTTGCTGGCCTACGCCCGCGCCGAAGGGCTCCCGGCCACCTGCCGGGTGCTCCTCAACCTGAACGAATTCGTCTTCGCCGACTGAACCGATGAGCCGCACCTCTCCGTTTCATCGCGCCGTGGCGCCGTCGCTCGGTCGTCGTGAGTTCCTCTGGCGTTCCGGCGGCGGGCTCGGCGGCATTGCCCTAGCGGCCTTGCTCGGTCGGGACCAGGCCCTGGCCGCCCCCGGTCAACTCGGCGGTGTCCTGCATCGCCCGGCCAAGGCGAAACGGGTCGTGCAGTTCTTCATGGCGGGTGCCGCCAGCCATCTCGACC